>CALWYD010000024.1 GCA_944385675.1 uncultured Oscillospiraceae bacterium | reverse complement strand
GGTGATGTCCCGGTGGTTGAACTGCCGGAAGTAGGGATCCAGCTTGATGTAGTGGCAGATGTCGTTCATCCAGCCCATGTTCCACTTGAAATTGAAGCCCAGGCCCCCCTCGTCCACCGGGTAGGTCACCTTGGGCCAGGCGGTGGACTCCTCGGCGATCATCAGTACGTCGGGGTGGGCGGCAAAGATGGCGGTGTTCAGCTTCTGGAAGAAGTCGATGGCCTCCAAGTTCTCCTTGCCCCCATGGATGTTGGGCATCCAGGCCCCGTCCTGCCGGCCGTAGTCCAGGTAGAGCATGGAACTCACCGCGTCCACCCGCAGCCCGTCCATGTGGTACTCCTCCAGCCAGAACATGGCCGAGGAGAACAGGAAGGAGCGCACCTCATTGCGCCCGAAGTCGAAGACCTGAGTGCCCCAGTCCGGGTGTTCCCCCTTCCGGGGGTCGGCGTACTCGTAGGTGGGGGTGCCGTCAAAGTGGTACAGGCCAAAGGCGTCCCGGGGGAAGTGGGCGGGCACCCAGTCCATGATGACACCAATGCCGCCCTGGTGCAGCTGGTCGATGAGGTACTTTAAATCATCAGGGACGCCGAAGCGGCTGGTGGCCGCAAAGTAGCCCGTGCACTGGTAGCCCCAGGAGGCGTCCAGCGGGTGCTCCGTCACCGGCAGCAGTTCCACATGAGTGAAACCCATCTCCTTCACATAGGGCACCAGGTAGGAGGCGATGTCCCGGTAGGACAAAAACTCCCCCTCCCCCGTGCGCCGCCAGGAGCCCAGATGGCACTCATAAATATTCATAGGTTTGGTATAAAGAGGGTTTTTGGCCCGGTAGGCCATCCACCCCGCGTCTCCCCACTCATAGCCTGTGTCCAGGTCGTAGATCTTGGTGGACACGTCCGGCCGGGTGGCGCTGTGGAAGCCGAAGGGATCGGTCTTGCCCACAAACGTGCCGTCCTCCCGGTGGATGGCGTACTGGTAGGCGTCATACCGTTTGAGCCCGGGGACAAAGGCCTCCCAGATGCCCCCTTCTGTCTTTTCCATAGGGGTGGCCTGCAGATCCCAGCCGTTAAAATCGCCGATAATGGTCACCAGGGGGGCGTTGGGCGCCCAGACCCGGAATAAGTACCCCTCTGTCCCGTCTTCAGCCTTGGCCGGATGGGCGCCGAAGCACCGCCAGGCCCGGGTGGAGCGGCCCTCCGAAAAGGCCTCCAGCTCTAAAAACAAATCACGAGAGGAAAGGTTTTCCTGATATTTAGACAATGTGATCACCTCTGAGGCAATTTTTATCCTAAAAGTCAGCTAAAAAGCACAATACCCAGTCGAAAATATCCATGGATATTTATATAAATTATACAACAAGCCGGGAAACCCGTCAAGTAAAATAGCGGGAAACCAATATTTTGTGCAGAAAGCCGAAATGGATACTGATGTAGCCGCCGGGCAAACCCGGCGAAAGGAAGTTTAGTCGGCCATAAGCAGCCGCCGCAGCATACGGGAGAAAAGGTCAGGTACAGTCAGACGGGCCACCTGCTGGCTGGAGACGATGGGAATTGTCTCCCGCAATTCCTCTCCCACATACACCTCCAGCTGTCCCAGAATCTGACCCTGCTCCACCGGGGCCTCCACATCTTGGGCCAAAGTCAGGCGGGTGGAAACCTGGGTCTCCTCTCCACGCTCCAACAGCAGCAGGCACTCCTTCTCCAGCAGAGGCTGCACCTGGGCCACCTCTCCCAGCAGCACTTCCACCGGGGCCAGGGGAGTTTCCGGATAGATATTGACCAGAGTGTAATTGGCAAAGCCGTAGTCCAGCAGGGCCTGGGCGTCGGCAAAGCGCTGGGCGCTGGTGGGGGACTTCATCACCACGGCAATGAGTTCCATCCCGTCCCGTTCCGCTGTGGCCGACATACAGTACAAGGCCGTGTCCGTTGAGCCCGTTTTCAGCCCGGTGGCCCCCGGATAGAAGCGGATGAGACGGTTGGTGTTAGTCAAACCAAAGGCCCCGTCCCGAATGGAGTCCATCCAAATGGTGGTATACTCCCGGATCTCCGGATGGTTCAAAATGAGTTCCCGGGACATGAGGGCGATGTCATAGGCACAGGTGACATGCCCCTGTGCAGGCAGGCCCGTGCAGTTGACGAAATTGGTGTTTTCCATCCCCAGTTCCTGGGCCCGGCGGTTCATCTCCGTGACAAAAGCTCCCTCGCTGCCGCTCAGCCGCTCTGCCAGTGCCACCGCGCAGTCGTTGCCCGACACCACTGTGACGCACTTGATTAGCTGGGAGACGGGCATCTGCTCCCCCTCCTTCAGATACACCTGGGAGCCCCCCATCCCCGCGGCATTGGCCGAGACGGTAACCAGCTCGTCCAGGGTGAGGCGGCCCGCTTCCAGAGCCTCCATTACCAGCAGCAATGTCATGATCTTGGTGACACTGGCCGGCTCCAGTTGCTCATGGCTGTTCTGGTCGTAGAGGACGGTCCCCGTCTCCTTCTCCATCAGCAGGGCGGAGGCACAGGACAGCTCCAGGGCCCCTTGGGACTGGGCGGCCTGAGCGGAGGGGACGGCGGTCAACAGCAGCGCCGCCAAGGTGAGGGTAATTACGCGCTTCATAGAATGCTTCCTCCTGATCCATCGGTTTTTGCTGTGGTCAGGATGTGGAGTCAGGCCCGCTTCTATTCAAGGTATTTTTTTCTGGACAGGCTCTTCATTACCATAATACCCCAGGCCGGTGAGATGTGCCGAAGGAAGGCGAAGCGGGCACTTTTTTTCTTCCGTGGCCAAAATCGTACAACTTTTTTTCCTAGCCTTCCACAGGTGAGGAGGGATGGAATGGCCGGAGGAAAGCTCCCGGGACGGGATGAAATTTTAAAGCGGATGTGGAAACTGGCCAACACTGGTGTGGGAGACGCGGTGCGCCTGGCCTGCTTTCCTGAAGAGCAGTGGGAACAGCTGGGAAAGCTGAATCTGGACGCCCTGACCGAGTTCAAACGGGGAGCCAACGGAGTCATTGAGCTGAAATTTGCCGACCGGGCCCGCCTGTTGGAACTGCTGTTGGACGCCGCCGACCACAGCGGCGAGGAGCAGGGGGATCGCTTTTTGCGGGCCATGGAGGAGAAGGGGGAGTAGCCGTGGTAGACATGGTATTTTCTCCCAAGCAGCGCCGGGTGCTCACCTGGTGGCGCCCTGCCTCCCCCGACCGGGACCGGCTGGCCATCATCTGCGACGGGGCGGTGCGCAGCGGTAAGACCCTGTGCACCGGCCTGTCCTTCTTCTGCTGGGCCATGAGCTGCTTCCACCGGCGCAGCTTTGCCCTGTGCGGCAAGACCGCCCAGTCCCTGCGGCGCAACCTGCTGGACGAGCTCATGCCCCTACTGAAGGACATGGGCTTTCAGTGTGAACACAGGCCCTCCCGCAATCTGCTGCGGGTTCGCCTGGGCGGGCGGCGCAACACCTTTTACATCTTCGGCGGCAAGGACGAGGGCTCCGCCGCCCTCATCCAGGGCATTACCCTGGCAGGGGCTTTGCTGGACGAGGTGGCCCTTATGCCCCGCTCCTTTGTGGAACAGACAGTGGCCCGGTGCTCGGTGGCGGGCAGTCGCCTGTGGTTCTCCTGCAACCCTGAGTCCCCCGCCCACTGGTTCTATCAGGAGTGGATTTTAAAAGCGGAGGAGAAAAAAGCTTTGCGGCTGCAATTTGCTATGACGGATAACCCCGGCCTTGCACCCCAGGTGCTGGAGCGCTATACAGCCATGTTTCAGGGGCCCTTCTACCGCCGCTTTGTACTGGGAGAATGGGTGGCTGCCGAGGGGCGCATCTATGACTTCTTCGACGAGAGCTATGTGGCCCCGGTGCCGGAGGGAGAGCTGGAGGACTGGCACATCTCCTGCGACTACGGTACGGTCAACCCCACCTCCATGGGCCTGTGGGGCCGGAGAGATGGGGTGTGGTATCGGGTGGCCGAGTTCTACTACGATGCCCGGCAGAACCATCGGCAGATGACCGACGAGGAGTACGCCGACGCCCTGGAAAAGCTGGCCGGAGGCCGGGAAATCCGTGGGGTGGTGGCCGACCCCTCCGCCGCCAGCTTTATTGAGACCCTGCGCAGGCGTGGCTGGCGGGTACAAAGGGCGGACAACCAGGTGCTCTCCGGCATCCGCCTTACCGCCCGGCTGCTGAAGACCAGGCGGCTGGTCATCTGCCGGCCCTGCGCCGACGCTATCCGGGAGTTTTCCCTGTACCGCTGGGAGGAACGGGCAGATGGCCAGGACCGGGTGAAAAAGGAACATGACCACGCCATGGACGAGATCCGATACTTTGCCGCCACGGTGGCCGGGCGGGAACAGGGGGCAGGAGGCCCCTTTGCCGGCTGTGTGGAGCGCATGCGGCTGTGAGTGGCGGCGGGAACCGTCAAAAAATTTCAAGGAAAAGAGGATGGGCATCAACATGAGATGGAGGAAGCAGCAGACAGGCAGAAGGCCGGCGGCCCCCGTGGTACAGGTGCGCCGGCAGGAGGGACACCCCTTCGGTGCCCTGGATCGCTACACCCCCCTGGCCGGGGGACAGACCGCCCTGTACCGGGCCATCCGGGAGGGAGTGCCCGTGGTAGACGCGGCCATCTGGAAACTGGTGCGGCTGTGCGGCGGGGTGCACCCCAGGTGCGGCCGGGCCGACCTGCAGAGGGATCTTAATCGCTTCTGGGACACGGTGGACGTGGGCTGGGGCCAGAGAGGAATGGATTCCTTCCTGGATCGCTATCTGGACGATTTGTTCACCTGCGGCCGGGCCCTGGGAGAAATTGTATTGACAGGGGACGGCCGAGAGGTGGCCGCGGTGCTGTGCGCTGACCCGGAGCAGGTGGAGGCCCGCAGCGGGGACACCCCCCTGGACTTCCGGCTGTGCCTGCGGGAGGCGGGAGAGCCCAGGGAACTGCCCTGGCAGGAGCTGCTCCTCTTTACCCCCTTCCAGCCCACCGCCGACTCCCCACTGGGGGTGTCCCTGCTCCGGTCCATGCCCTTTTTGTCCGGCATTCTGCTGAAAATTTTCCAGGCGGTGGGCCAGAACTGGGAGCGGGCGGGCAGCCTGCGCTTTGCGGTGGTCTGCCATCCGGGACCCGATGAGGGAGCCTTCGCCCAGGAGCGGTGCAGCCAGATCGCCCAGGAGTGGTCGGCCGCCATGCAGGCCGGACGGGAGGGGACGGTGCGAGACTTTGTGGCTGTGGGTGACGTGGACATCAAGGTCATCGGGGCAGACAGCCCCATCCTGGACAGCCAGGTGCCCGTGCGCCAGATTCTAGAGCAGCTGGTGGCTCGAACCGGCATCCCCCCTTTCATGCTGGGGCTGTCCTGGTCGTCTACCGAGCGCATGAGCACCCAGCAGGCCGACCTGCTTACCAGCGAAATTACCGCCATCCGCCGCTGTGTGGCCCCGGCATTATGCCGGGTGGCCGAACTGTGGCTGCGCCTGCGGGGGTATGACGCGGGGGTGGAGCTGGAGTGGGAGGACATCAACCTGCAGGATTTGGTGGAGGAGGCCAGAGCCCAGCTCTACCGGGCCCAGGCCGAGAAGGTAAAGGAGGACGGGGAATGAACGTATTGAAGGCGTCCCAGGGGGGACAGAGTGCGGCGGTCACCGGGGAGGACCTGGAGCTCATCAACCGCCTGGCCAGGAAGGAGCTGAAGGCGGAGGAGGTCTATGTCTTCACCGTCAGACTATGCGACAACGAGGTGGACCGGGACGGGGAGCGCTTCGCCCCCCAGACCCTGGAGGAACTGGCCCGGCTCTTTGTGGGCAAGAGCGGCATCTTCGACCACCAGTGGTCCGCCAAGGGCCAGGCCGCACGCATCTTTAAAACAGAGGTCATTCGTGAGCCCCAGCGGCCCACCCGGGCCGGGGACGGCTACTGCTGGCTGAAGGGGTGGGCCTACATGCTGCGCTGCGACAGCAACCGCGACCTCATCGCTGAAATTGACGCGGGCATCAAAAAAGAGGTTAGCGTAGGCTGCGCCGTGGAGCGGACGGTGTGCTCCATCTGCGGGGCCGACCTGCGCCAGGGCACCTGCGGCCACAAAAAGGGGGAGCTGTATGAGGGCAAGCTGTGCTACGCCAGCCTGGAGGGTGCCAGCGACGCCTACGAGTTCTCCTTCGTGGCGGTGCCCGCCCAGCCCGGGGCCGGAGTGGTAAAAGGGACGCTGCCCCCTGCACGGCACCTGAAGGAGCTGGTGCGCCGTAACCCCGGCTGCGCCGGGGAGCTGGAGCGGCTGGAGGAGGAGGCTAGGCTGGGCCGGGCCTACCTGGCCAGGCTGCGGGAGGAGACCGTCCGCCTGGGTCTGCTGGCCGGAGTTGGCATGGACGGGGACACCCTGAAGGGACTAACTGATGCTCTGGGACAGGAGGAGCTGGTGAAGCTGGAGCAGGCCTGGGGGCAACAGGCCGCCCGGCGCTACCCTCTGCAGCCCCAGCTGCGCTACCGGGAAAAGGAGGCCGGCCCCGACGGGCGGGACGGCGCTTTTCTGATTTGATATTTTTTAAGGAGGTCAACACATGATGAGCAAATTTTCCTTCGAGGACATCGGGGCGGTGACCGCTACCTTTGCCGCCGGTGAGGACGTGACCGGGGGCATGGTGGTCAAGATCACCCAGAACGACACCGTAGGCCCCTGTGCCGCAGGGGACAAGTTCTGCGGCGTGGCCATGGAGCCCCGGAAGGGGGGCGCCGCCGTACAGGTGAAGGGCTTTGTCACCGTCAGCTGTACCGGCTCCCTCACCCCCGGCTGGGCCGTGCTGGAGGCCGACGGCAGCGGCGGCGTCCAGAGTGCCTCCGACGGGGAGGGCGTGGCCGCTCTGGTGGTACGCGCCGACACCGGCAGCGCAGTTTTGTGCCTGTAATGACGAAAGGAGCGAGAGAATATGGCTTTTTCCTATGACAATCTGAGACTGGACAAGGGCATGTACCAGGAGGCCGGGTCCACCTTTACCCAGGTGCTGGAGCGCCAGGACCCCAGCGAACAGTACAAGGGCACCTCCCTGGAGGGGCTGGACGCTTTCCAGCGCCAGCTCAAGCGCTTTGACATCAAGGTAAAGGGCGCGGGCAGCGACGTGGTGGAGAAATTCTTCCGCACTGCCGACTCCGCCGTCCTCTTTCCCGAGTACATCGCCCGCTCCGTCCGCCAGGGCATGGAGGAGGGCGACATCCTCCCCCATATCACCGCAGCCGTCACCAAATTTGACGGCATGGACTACCGATCCATTGCCTCCGAAGCCGGCGGCGAGGAGAAGGAGCTGCGCCAGGTGGATGAGGGGGCCTCCATCCCCGCCACCACCATCAAGGTGCAGGCCAACCTGGTCAAGCTGCGCAAGCGGGGCAGGATGCTGGTGGCCTCCTATGAGGCGGTGCGCTACCAGAAGCTGGACCTGTTTTCCGTCACCCTGCGCCAGATTGGCGCCCACATCGCCCGGGCCCATCTGGAGGACGCCGTGGACGTGCTGATGAACGGCGACGGCAACGGCAACGCCGCCCAGGTGGACGAGGTGGCCGCCTCCGGCACCCTGACCTACGCCGACTTGGTGGACTTCTGGGCCAACTTCGACCCCTATGAGATGAACGCCCTGCTGGTGTCCGGGGACGTGATGGTCAAGCTGCTGAAGCTCACCGAGTTCCAGAACCCCCTCACCGGCCTCAACTTCCAGGGCACCGGCAAGCTGACCACCCCCCTGGGGGCCAACCTGCTGCGCACCTCCGTCCTCCCCGCCGGCACCGCCATCGGGTTGGACAAGCGCTTCGCCCTGGAGATGGTCCAGGGCAGCGACGTGACCGTGGAGTACGACAAGCTCATCGACCGCCAGCTGGAGCGGGCCGCCATCACCACCATAAGCGGCTTTGCTAAGATCTTCCAGAACGCCAGCCGGGTGCTGGAGGTGTGAGATGACAAGGGCGGAGGAGATTCTGGCCCTGTGCCGTCAGATGGGGGCCGGGGAGGAGCAGGACGAGCTGCTCCTCCCCCTCATTGAGGCGGTCTCGGCCGGGCTGGAGCGGCGGCTGAAGCCCGGGGTGGCCCCGGAGGACTGCGGCAGCGCCTTCCTTCTGGCCGCCGCCCTGTGCGCCATGGACGGCCTGGAGGAGGCCGCCGGCACCGCCGGCGTGAGCTCTTTTACCGCCGGAGAGGTGTCCATCCACACCCGGGGCCGGGAGGAGGGCACCCGCACGGACCAGGCTCAGCGACTGCTGGCCCCCTGGCTGGGGGAGACCGGCTTCGCCTTCCGGGGGGTGAGGGGATGAGAATAGACCAGGCCTGGAGGGCCATTCTGGCCCGGTACGGCCAGAAGGTCACCCTCTACCCCGCCGGAGAGGGCCAGGGCGTGGAGGCCCGGGCCCTGCTCCAGCCGGTTTTGAGCCGGGGGGAGGACCAGAAAGTCCCCTCCCCCCTGGGGCTGCGGCGGGAGGACCGGTTTTTGTACCTGGGGCCCGCCCACCTCCCCCTGGAGGATGGGGGAACGGTGGAGTGGAACGGGGGGCAGTACGCCGTGGAGTCCACCCATCTGGTGGGCCCTGAGGCGGGGATGCATCGCTGGGCCATGCTGCGCCCCCGGGATAAGGAGGCGGACGCATGAGCGGTGTGGAAACCTTGACTCAGGCCCTGGCCGACTACCTCAGCGGACAGGGGGCGCGGGTGCGCACTGCCTGGGAGGCGGAGGAGCGCTCCGCCCTGACGGGACCAACGGCGGTGGTCTCCCTGAGGGGAGGCCAGGTGTCCCCGGCGGGCTTTCAGGACTACCTGGGCCAGCGGAAACGGGAGGACACCGGGGGCTGGGAGGAGCTGTACGGCCGCCAAGCCAGGCTTACTTTCGGCCTGGACCTGTACGCCCCGGAGGGGACGGGGGACGAGGCCGTAAGGCAGGAACTGGACCGGCTGTCCTCCGCGTTGCTGGCCGGCGGCCCGGAGGGGCTGGCCGTGGAGGAGTTTTCCTGGGGAGAGCTGGCCTTTGACTCCGCCGCCCGGCTTTTGAAGCGGCCGGCCCAGGTGGTGTGCCGGGCCTACTTGCTGCGGGCGGAACAGGAGGACGGGCTGTTTACCGATTTTGAACTGCGAGGAGGCTTAAAAGTATGAATGTAACGACCCATCAACGGCCGGGGGTGTACTCGGCCTATGACGCCAGCACCGTTGTCTCTGGCAGCGGCGGAGGCAGACTGGTGGGCCTGGCGGCGGTGAATACCGTGGCCCAGGCGGGAGAGATTCAGACCATCACCAGCTACGAGAAGGCGGTGGCCGCCTTCGGAAGCCAGGGCGGCGAGGATATGGCCGAGCTTATCCGCCTGGCCCTGAAAAACGGGGCCGGAGGCGTGGTAGCTGTAGCAGTGGCCGACCAGGAGGGGTACCAGGCGGCCTTTGACCTGCTGGCCCAGGAGGAGAACCTGGCAGCGGTGCTGTGTGACAGCACCGACCAGGCGGTGCAGCTGCTGCTGCGCCAGAGCGTGCTTCAGGCCGCTGAGAACCGCCGGGAGCGCCTGGCCGTAGTGGCCGGGGCAGCGGGAGAGGAGGCGCAGGCCCTCATCACCCGGGCAGAGGCACTCAACTGTGAGCGGGTGGTGCTCACCGCCCCCGCGGCGCTGGATGCGGAGGGCGGGAGCATCTCCGGGCTGTGCGTGGCTGCGGCGGTGGCCGGGGCCATTGCCGGGGAAAGCGACCCCGCCGTCCCCCTGGGGGGCGCGGAGCTCAAGGGCCTGTACGGCCTGGAGGAGCGCTATGACGACAACACCCTGGACCTGCTCATCCTGGGGGGCGTTACCCCCGTGGAGAGCGTGGGCGGCGTGGTGTCGGTGGTGCGGTGGGTGACCACCCGCACCAAGACCGGGGAGGCCCAGGACGCTACCTGGCGTGACCTGGCCACCATCCGGGTGGTGGACGACGTAATTCCCACCCTGCGCAATTCCCTGCGAGCCAAATTTGCCCGGGCCAAGAACACCGCCCAGAGCCGCAGCGCCGTCCGGGCCCAGGTGGTGCTGGAGCTGGAGAACAAGCTGGCCCGGGAGATCATCACCGGCTATGAGGGAGTGGAGGTCACCGCCGACAGCGAGGACCCCACCCGCTGCCTGGTGGATTTTTCCTTTACCGTGGCCCACGGGCTCAACCAAATCTGGCTGACTGCCCACATCACCGTGTAACACACCCGGGGCGGAGAGGAGACCCTCTTCGCCCCGGAGGACGAGAGGATAAGGAGGAACGTTTCTATGAGCGTGGCAGGATTCCCCACCAGCAGCGACATCTATCTGGAGGTGGACGGCACCCGGGTGGCCGTGGTGCAGAGCTACACCGCCAAATCCACCAAGAGCAGCTCCGCCGTGGAGGCCTTTGGAGAGAGCGAGCCGGTGGCCACCATCCCCGGACAGGCAGTCCACACCATACAGCTCAAGCGGCTGTATGCCACTGACGAGGCTATCCGGGACGGCATCGACTTCTACAAGCTGTCCGGATTCTCCCTGGTCATCTGCAAGCCCGACCGAAAGATTATCTACACCGACTGCCAGTGGAGCGCCATCCAGGAGAGTGCCACCCTGGGCAGCATGGTGCTGGAGGAGGTCACCCTGGTAGCCTCCCGGCGCATCGAGACGGAGGCGTGAGTATGAGCGGTTCCATTTTGGCCCGGCGGGACAGACAGTCCCTGGGCAACGGGATGGAGCTGCGGCTGCTCTCTGCCCTGGAGACCCTCCAGGCCCGGCGGGAGGCCGCTGAGCTGGCCGGGGAGGAACGGGAGCGGGCCCTGTGCTCCAACGCCTGCCTGCTGGCCCGGGCCCTGGAGCGGGAGGAGGATAAGTCTCCTGTCTTTTCCAGCGGCCGAGAGGTGCTGGCCGCCCTGACCGTGGAGGAGATTGCCGCCCTGGCCGGCCGGTGGGCTCGGTTCCACCAGGAGAACAATCCCGGCCTGGAGTTGTCCCGGGAGGAGCTGGAGGACGTAAAAAAAAACTAAAAAGCAGCCCCGGTGAGCGGCTGCGGTGGCGGGTGCTGAAAAGCTTCGGCGCCCTGCCCACCGAAGAGCGCGCCCGGGCCATGAAGGACCGGGACTATCTGTGGTGCCTGGCCAATGAGCTGCTGGACGGAGAGCAGGAACTGGAGCGCCTTTGCCCTGAGTGCCGGGAGCGGGCCTTGGGCGCCCCCTGCCCCGTCTGCGGCCAGAAACGGGAGGCCTGGGGCGAGGGGTCGGCAAACGCCTCCTTTGACCAGGAGCGATTTGAACGGATGCGGGGAGGCGAGAGGAAATGACCGATTATCTGGAACTGCTGCTGGAGCGGGGGGAAGAGGCCCTGGAGAAAGCGGTGGAGCAGATGGAGCGGGCCATGGTTCAGCCGGGCCGGCCCCGCCGGAAAGAGGGACGGGGAGAGAATCCCCAGGGTGAAGAAGCCGTCCCTGCCCAGGGCGGAACACAGCCGTCAGAGAGGCCTGCGTCCCCTCAAACAGCTCCGGCGGTCGGGCAGGTCTCTTCCGCTGAATGGAACCAGGAGAGCCTGGGACAGGAGCTTGAGAAAGAGCCCTCTCTCAATGAGGGGGAGCAGTGGGCCTTGGAGCGAATGCTAGGGCAGGTCCATCTGGCCCAACAGGAGGCAGGGTCAGAGGGAAGACAGGAGATTGCCCAGGATTCGCCCCCCTTCGAGGAAAAACAGCAATTTGTTTGGGGAGAAGAGCTAGCCCCCCCCTCCCTTTCCCTGGAACAGGCCTTGGAGCAGCAACCCCTGGCACAGCCTTTGGAACAGGAACTGGAGCTGACTGACACAGCCGGAGAAGTGGCCAAGGCCCTGACGGGAAATCTGGGGCTGCTCCAGATGTGGGAGCAGACTGGACGTGGAGCTATGCCGCCCCAAGGGGCGGGGAATCTGTGGCCCGCTGCCCGGTCTACCCCGGAGGAGGCGCCCTTTGCCGGGCGGCCGGGGGGCGGACGGGATGCCGGGACGGCGGAGTGGGTAGACCGGGCCTTCCGACGGGACAGCCGCCGCTACGACGGGGGCTTTTTCCTCTATTAACAATTACATTTCTCACACAGAAGGGAGTGATGGGCGGTGCTGTCCCCCATGCGATATAAAAATTATATTTGGCCCCACAACCCAAGGGTGTACTCCATCGACTACCAGAGGGAGATGGCAGTACACAAAATCCCCTTTGAACTGTACCTGCTGCAGGACCTGGGCCGCACCAACCGAGTGATGGCCGGGGAGGGGGAATTTGTGGGGGAGGATGCCTACAGCCAGTTCGGCAGCCTGGCTAACGTCTTTTACGACGGCGGACCGGGACTGTTGGTTCACCCCCTGTGGCAGACCTCCAACGCCTATTTTGTATCCCTGCGCCTGGAGCAGGAGCCCAGGCCTGACTATGTGCGCTACTCCTTCGTCTTCTGGGAGGATCACAGCCTCTACAACGGCCTGACCCTTCAAACATCCGGAAACAGCCAGGAGACACAGCAGGGGACGGCAGGAACACCGACTTCCTCTCCGGCCTACCACCGTGTGGTGAAGGGGGACACCCTTTGGGCCCTATCCAAGACCTATGGACTGTCCCTGGAGGAGCTCATCGCCCTCAATCCCCAGATTAAAAACCCCAACCTTATCTACGTGGGAGACGAGGTGAGGGTGCGGTGACAGGCTATGTAACCGATTTTGAAGGGAGATGCTGGGCCCTGCCCCCCCTTACCGCCTGGCAGCTGGAGTATGCCGCCGGAGTGCCCTGTGACAGCTTCTGGCTGCGCCTGCCCTGGAAGGCGGGCAATGATGGGCCATCTCCGGATCAATGGGTGGAATTTCAAGGAGAATACCAGGGAGAGCGGGTATTCACCGGGGTGGTGGATGAGTGCGAGCATGTGCTGGACGGCACGGGAGAGACCCTGGAGGTATCCGGTCGGGGGATGGCCGCTCTGCTGCTGGACAACGAGGCCCTGGGTCAGGACTATGTCACCGCCACCCAGGAGGATATCCTGCGGGATCATGTGACTCCCTACGGAATAGAGATTGTCCCTGGCGCCAGCCTGCCCGCAGTATCCCAATTTTCAGTGGCGGCGGGCAGCAGCGAGTGGTCGGTGGTCTATGAGTTTGCCCGCTACTACGGTGGGGTGGCCCCCCGCTTCGACCGGCGGGGGCGGCTGGTGCTGACCGGCTGGGAGGAGGGCCGGACGCTCACCCTGGGGGACAGCGTCCCTGTCACCCGGCTCACCTGCCGGGACAGGCGCTATGGGGTGCTCTCCCAGGTACTGGTACGGGACCGGTACTCCGGGGCGGTGCAGACGGTAGAAAATACAGACTTTGCCGCCCGGGGCGGCCGGGCCAGGCGGGTGGTAACCATGCCGGGACGGGGCAGCTATAAGACCATGCGCTATACTGGCCAGTTCCAGCTGGATAAGTCTCTGGCAGAGCTGGAGCGGCTGGAAGCGGAGGTGGCCCTGCCCTTTTGTGCCTGGCCCGGGGACTTGGTGGTCCTCAAGCGCAGCGGCTGGGATCGCAACGGCACCTACCGGGTGGCCCAGGCCTCGGTGGGCATGGATGAGAAAGGGTACTGGACGCGGCTGGATCTGGCCCAGCCGGATTTTGTGGTATGAGGTGATGGATATGTGGACATCGGAGCGGTGGCGCAGGCCGGCCCAGGAGGAGGCGGCGGCGGAGCTGGGAGCAGTGACTCTGGGAGGTGACCCGGCGGGTGTGACCCTGGGAGGGGAGCGGCGATGGCTGAACGTCTATGCCCCCGGGGGGTACAGCTGGCGTCCGGCAGCGGGAGACCGGGTGCTGGTTCTCAAAGCAGGGGGAGAGCGGGAGATGCCCTGCCTTTTGGGCAAGGCCCAGACCGGGGCGGCGGAGCTGGGGCCCGGTGAGGTCTGCCTCCAGGGGGGCAGCAGCAAGGTGCTGCTTGGCCAAGCCGCCCTGGAGCTGGGCGGAAGGGTTATGATTAACGGAATGGAGCTGGATCGATACATCCGGGAGATTGTCACCGAGATACTGGCGGCCCAGGGGGAGTGAAAAATGGAACGAAAACTGATAGACGGAGACTATGTGCCCGATGGGGCCGGTGGGTTGGAGTTGCTGGACGGGGCGCAAGAGGTCCTGGCTCGGGTGCTTTTCCGTCTCACTGCCCGGAGGGGAGCCCTGCCCTTTTTGCCCAACCTGGGCAGCCGGCTGTACCAGATTTTACGGGAAAAACCCTCTGCCCGGCAGGCCCTGGCCGTTCAGTACGCGGCCCAGGCCCTGGAGGAGGAAAGTGAAGTGAAGGTCACCTCTGTGGAGTGGCAGGAGACCGGGGCAGGCGCCCGGGTCTTGGTTCGATTGGACTGGCAGGGGGAGGAACTGACTGCCCAGGTGGAACTGTAAAAAAGGAAGAGGTGAGGGCAATATGAAAACGGTGGAAGAAATTTATCAGCAGATGCTGCAGGAGTTTGGAGCCCGCACGGGGCTGGAGCCCGTGGAGGGCTGTGACCTGTCCGTGCGGCTGTACGCCGCCGCCGCCCAGGTGTGCGCCCTGTATGCCCAGGCCGACTGGGTGGCCCGACAGGCATTTCCCCAGACTGCCCAAGGGGAGTACCTGGACCGCCATGCCCAGCTGCGGGGACTGGAGCGCAAAGGGGCGGTAGCTGCCCAGGGCACGGTGCGCTTTACCGCCGGAGAAGCTATGCAGCAGGACCGCCTTATCCCCCAGGGTACGGTGTGCATGACCACAGGTCTGGTGCGCTTTGAAACGACGAAAGCGGGCTATATCCTGGCCGGGGAGCTGACAGCAGATGTGCCTGTCCAGGCACTTGAGGCGGGGACAGCGGGTAACGTAGGGGCCGGGACCATTACGGACATGGCAGTGGCCCCTATGGGGATAGCCTCCTGTACCAATCCACAGCCCTGCGCTGGCGGGGAGGACGCGGAAGAGGATGAGGCCCTGCGAGAGCGGGTACTGGACACCTTCCTGCGCCTGCCCAACGGGGCAAACGCAGCCTTTTACGAACAAGGGGCCCTGTCCTTTGAGGGGGTGTCCGCCGCAGCGGTGGTGCCCCGGCCCAGAGGTACGGGGTCGGTGGACGTGGTGGTAGCCTCAACCGCCGGGCTGCCCGACCAGGAGCTGCTGGGACAGCTGACCGACTACTTTCAAAGCCGGCGGGAAATTGCCGTGGACGTTCAGGTGCGGGCTCCGGAGACGGTGCAGGTGAATGTGGCTGTCCAGGTGCAGGCCCAAAATGGCTGGAATGAGGAGCAGGTGCGCGCTCAGGCAGAGCAGGCCCTAAGGGAGTATTTTACCGGAAAACTGTTGGGGCAGCGAGTTCTGCTGGCTAAACTGGGTGACATCATCTACACCTGTGATGGGGTAGAAAACTATGCCATCGCCTCGCCCACGGCTGACGTAAGTGTGCAGGCCGATCAGCTGCCCGTGTTAGGGACGCTGACGGTGGAGGGAATGGCATGAGCTACGCCCAATATCTGAGAGAACTGCTGCGTCCTCTGGGAGTATATAACCTGGAAGCCCCCTTTGGGGGCGGGGAACTGGATGTGCTGGGAACTGCTCTGGATGGGGCGGAGCAGGCACTGGACGAGGTAGAGCGAGAGGCCGATTTGACAAGGGCGGAAACCTGGGGACTGGAGAACCTGGCAAGGCTCTTTGCCCGCCGGCCGGTGGCGGAGAGCTCCCGGGCACTGGCTGAGGCCCTGGCCGCCCTGCTGCGCATCGGCGGGGACAGCTTTACCCTGGAGGCCATCAACGACACCATTTCCGGCTGCGGCATCCCCGCCCGGGTGGAGGAGAGCGGGGGACAAGCCGTTACCGTCTCCTTCCCCGGCACTGCGGGAATGCCACAGGGGTTTGAACAGCTGAAAAAAATTGTGGAAGATATCCTGCCGCCCCACCTTTCAATCCTGTACCGCTTCTGGTACCTCACCTGGGGAGAGCTGGAGGGGCGGGGGACCACCTGGGCGGACATTGAGGAACAAAACCTGACCTGGGAGGGAATGGCCTCCTGGGTGGAGTGACAAAAAATCCGTGGAGAATTTCTCCACGGATTTTTTTATCGGGTTATTCCGTAAAAGGGCGTACTCAACCCTGGGCCTGGGCCTCCACCAGGCGCACGCCGCAGTACTTCTCCCGCAGCTTGGGCTTTTCAATCTTGCCGGTGGGGTTGCGGGGGACAGGGGCGAAAATAATCTTCCGGGGCCGCTTGTACCGGGGCAGATCCATGCAGAATTGGTTGATCTCGCTCTCCGTACAGGTCATGCCGTCCTTAATCTGAATAATGGCGGCGGCAATCTCCCCCAGCCGCTTGTCCGGCAAGCCGATGACGGCCACGTCATGGATTTTTGGGTAGGCGGAGAGAAAGTCCTCAATTTGCACCGGGTAAAGATTCTCGCCCCCGGAGATAATCACATCCTTCTTCCGATCCACCAGGTAGTAGAAGCCCTCCTCGTCCTGGCGGGCCATATCCCCGGTATGGAGCCAGCCGTTCTGAAGCACAGCAGCGGTGGCCTCCGGGTCATGGTAGTAGCACACCATAACCCCCGGGCCCTTGACACACAGCTCGCCCACTTCGCCTTGGGCCACGGGCTGGTTGTGTTCGTCCACAATTTTGACCTTCCAGCCGTAGCCGGGCACGCCGATGGCGCCTACCTTGCGGATGTTTTCCAGACCCAGGTGGACACAGCCCGGGCCGGTGGATTCAGACAACCCGTAGTTGGTGTCATATTTGTGGTGGGGGAAATAGGTCAGCCAATGCCGGATGAGGGAGGGGGGCACCGGCTGGGCCCCAATATGCATCAGACGCCACTGGGACAGCCGGTACTCGGAGATCTTCAGTTCCCCCCGGTCCAGGGCGTTCAGGATGTCCTGGCACCAGGGCACCAGCAGCCACACAATGGTGCAGCCCTCCTGGGACACGGCGTCGAAAATGGCCTTGGGAGTGTTGCCCTTTAGAAGCACTGCCCGGCTGCCGGTGAACAGGGAGCCGAACCAGTGCATCTTGGCCCCCGTGTGGTACAGGGGCGGGATGCACAAAAACACATCCTCATGGGTGGTCTGATGGTGGATGGCCTCCATCCGGGCGGCCTGGAGCAGGGCGGAGTGGCGCAGGAGGATGGCCTTGGGAAAGCCGGTGGTGCCGGAGGAGTAGTAGATGGCCCCGTCATCCTCGTCGTCCACCAACACCTTGGGAGCGGCGGAGGAGCAGTTGGCGGTGGCCCGGTGGTAGTCCTCGGCAAAGGAGGGGCAGGTCTCCCCCACGAAGAAGATGAGCCGATCCTTCCCAATGGAAGGCATGATGTCCTCTACCCGACCGATAAATTCCGGGCCGAAAAACAGCACGTCCACGTCAGCCAGATTGACGCAGTATTCAATCTCCTGGGCGGTATAGCGGAAATTCAGGGGCACCGCAACGGCCCCCGCCTTCAAAATGCCAAAGTAAATGGGCAGCCACTCCAGGCAGTTCATCAGGAGGATGGCCACCTTTTGACCCTTCTTTAGTCCCCGCCCCAGCAGCATATTGGCCACCCGGTTGGCTTTCTCGTCAAAGACCGACCAGGTGATTTCCCGGCGGTAAGGGGTGGCGGAGGTGGGCTGAATGAGGGCATACTCCCGCCAGGTCACCCGGGGTTCCTCCTGAATTTCGGGGTTGATCTCCACCAGGGCAATCTCTTCACCGTAGAGCTTGCTGTTGCGCTCCAGCAAATCAGTGATAGGCATAACAGTCGTTCCTTTCCAAGCGGTCAGTCCCGCTGTGCTTCAATGGTTTTAACCATTAAACCGTTAAAGTATCATAGCGGATTTTCAGAAGAATGTCAAGGGGGAAGGAAGGTTTCTCTCAAAAAGAGGGGAAAACTGGGGAAATGCCCCTTGACAAACCACTTTGCGGGTGTATAATGCTAACCAACAAAAGCGCTGAAGGAAGACAGAGTAGGGCGTGGATTGGCCGGTTCAGAGAACCCCCGGTTGGTGTGAGGGGGGGCGGCGCCGCGGCTGAAAGTTCCTCTTCCGAGCTGTCCGAGGAACGGCCTGAGGGCCAAGTAGAGCGGAACGGGGCCTCCCGTTACAGAGGCAGGGTGTTGTGGGACACCCGGCGAGGCCGTGCCCGTGAGGGGGCGGTAAATTGAGGTGGTACCGCGGGAATGTTTCCCGTCCTCTGGCAGTCCGAAGAGACGCCAGGGGTTTTTTTGTGCCTTTTTTGGACTTTGGCAGGGCGGACAGGGGAAAACGGCCAGGATTCCCCTTTACTTTTCCGCTTTCGTGTGCTACACTTTAAGGGAATAAAATGGCCCCCGGGGCCGCCGAAAAAGGAGTGGTACCATGGTGAAAGGAGAAAAGCGCGCCCGGAGCCTGGCTCTGTACGAAACCATTTTAAAGCTGAAGGACTTGGATGAGTGCTGCAAGTTTTTTGATGATTTATGTACGCCTACGGAGCTGCGCTCTCTGGAGCAGCGCTTTGACGTGGCCGTCTATCTCCAGCAGGGGCTTGTCTACCTGGACATTCTGGAGAAGACGGGGGCCAGCAGCGCCACCATCAGCCGGGTGCGCCGGTCCATGCTGGACAACGGCGCGGGGGGCGTCATGCGCCAGGTCATTGTCCGGGAAGGGCTGGACAAGGCGGAGAAGCCGGAGTGAAGCTTCGGGCAGGTAGGAAGACAGATAGTAAATACATTATGGATAGAAAGCAGGGAACAAGATGAAAGAGCTGATGTTGGGCAACGCTGCCGTTGCCCGGGGGCTGTATGAGGCCGGATGCTGTGTAATTTCCAGCTATCCCGGTACCCCCAGCACCGAGATTACCGAGGAAGCGGTAAAATACCCGGAGATTTACTGTGAGTGGGCCCCAAATGAGAAGGTGGCCATGGAGACCGCATTCGGGGCTTGCCTGGCAGGCAAGCGCTCCTTCTGTGGGATGAAGCATGTGGGCCTGAACGTGGCTGCAGACCCCCTGTTCACCATGTCCTATACAGGGGTGAATGCGGGTTTGGTCATTGGGGTGGCCGACGACGCGGGGATGCACTCCTCCCAGAACGAGCAGGACTCCCGCCGCCACGCCATCGCCGCCAAGGTGCCCATGCTGGAGCCCTCCGACTCTGCCGAGGCCCTGGAGTTTGCCAAGCTGGCCTATGAGCTGAGCGAGGAATTTGACACGCCCGTCATCTTGAAGATGTGTACCAGAGTGGCCCATTCCCAGTCTCTAGTGGAGTTGGGAGAGCGGGCACAGCTCCCCGCCCGGCCCTATGAGAAAAACATCGCCAAGTACGTGATGATGCCGGGCAACGCCATCCGCCGACACCCCGTGGTGGAGCAGCGCACCCGCAAGCTTGTGGAGTGGGCGGAGACCGCTTCTGTCAACCGGGTGGAGATGGGGGGCACCAAGCTGGGCATTGTTACCTCCTCCACCTCCTACCAGTATGTGAAGGAGGTCTTCGGGGACAGCGTGTCCGTTTTGAAGCTGGGTATGGCCAACCCTCTGCCGGTCAAACTCATCCGGGACTTTGCCGCCAAGGTGGACAAGCTGGTGGTGGTGGAGGAACTGGACCCCATCATCGAGGAGCACTGCCGCCGTCTGGGCCTGGAGGTCAGCGGCAAGGATGTGCTGCCCCTGGAAGGGGAGTTCTCCCAGAACCTGGTGGCCGCCAAGCTGGGCGGGACGGTACATACGGGCAAGACTCTCTCTGAGGCCATCCCCCCCCGCCCCCCTGTTATGTGTGCCGGCTGTCCCCACCGCGGGCTGTTTTACACCCTGAACAAGAATAAGTGCACCGTGCTGGGCGACATCGGCTGTTACACCTTGGGGGCTGTAGCTCCCCTGTCCGCCATGGATATGACCTTGTGCATGGGGGCCTCCATCTCTGCCACCCACGGCTTTAACAAGGCCCTGGGGGAGGAGAGTGAGGGCAGGACAGTGGCCGTCATCGGCGACTCCACCTTTATGCACTCCGGGATGACCGGCCTGGCCAACATCGCCTACAACCAGTCCAACTCTACCGTCATCATCCTGGACAACTCCATCACCGGCATGACCGGCCACCAGCAGAACCCCACCACTGGCTACAACATCAAGGGCGACCCGGCGGGGAAGATTGACCTGGAGGCCCTGTGCCGGGCCATGGGCTTCAACCGCGTGCGGGTGGTGGATCCCTACGACCTGAAGGCCTGCGACCAGGCGGTGAAGGAGGAGCTGGCCGCCAAGGAGCCCTCCGTCATCATCTCCCGCCGCCCCTGTGCCCTTCTGAAATATGTCAAGCACAAGGCGCCCCTGAAGGTAAATACGGACAAGTGCATCGGCTGCAAGAGCTGCATGAAGATCGCCTGCCCCGCCATCTCCATGAAGGAGGGCAAGGCCCATGTGGACAACACTCTGTGCGTGGGCTGCGGCGTGTGTGAACAGCTGTGCCCCGTGGGCGCCTTTGAGAGTACCGGCAAGGAGGGTTAAGGCATGGAAACGAAAAATATTATGATTGTGGGCGTGGGGGGCCAGGGCTCCCTGCTGGCCAGCAAGCTGCTGGGCCATCTGCTTATGGAGCAGGGCTACGATGTGAAGGTGTCCGAGGTTCACGGCATGAGCCAGCGGGGCGGCAGCGTGGTTACCTATGTGCGCTACGGGGACAGGGTCAACTCCCCGGTCATTGACAAGGGGGAGGCCGACTTCATCGTCTCCTTCGAGCTTCTGGAGGCCGCCCGGTGGCTGGAGTACTTAAAGCCCGACGGGCAGATTGTCACCTCCACTCAGCAGATTGACCCCATGCCCGTCATTATGGGGGCAGCCCAGTACCCGGAGAACCTGGTGGAGAAGATGCGCTCCACGGGGGCCAAGGTGGACGCCCTGGACTGCCTCAAGCTGGCTGAGGAGGCGGGCTCCTCCAAGGCGGTAAACATTGTCCTGATGGGTCGGCTGTCCCGCTACTTTGACCTGCCCCAGGAGGCATGGCAGGCCTCTTTGGAGGCCATGGTGCCGCCCAAATTTTTAGAGATCAACAAAAAAGCTTTTCAGTTGGGAAAGAACGCCTAAGCTACCAAGGGACGCACTGCGTTTCCTATAAAACAGATATGCACAAGACAAGAGAGGGATGATTCCATTGGAACGGTACTATCAGCCGGAAATCGAGTGTGCCAGCCCGGAGCAGATCCGTGCCTGGCAGGATGAGCGCCTGGTCAAGCAGGTGCGCAACGTGTGGGACAATGTGCCCTATTACCGCAAGAAGATGGAGGAAAAGGGTGTCACCCCCGAGGATATCAAGGGGGTGGATGACCTGCACAAGCTGCCCTTTGTCAGCAAGGCCGACCTGCGGGAAGCCTATCCTTACGGGCTGCTGGCCCGGCCCCTGAAGGACTGCGTACGCATTCAGTCCACTTCAGGCACCACCGGCAAGCGGGTGGTGGCCTTCTATACCCAGCACGACATCGACCTGTGGGAGGACTGCTGTGCCCGGGCCATCGTGGCTGCTGGGGGCACCAACGAGGACGTGTGCCAGGTGTCCTACGGCTACGGACTGTTCACCGGCGGCCCCGGCCTC
>CALWYD010000023.1 GCA_944385675.1 uncultured Oscillospiraceae bacterium | reverse complement strand
CTCCTTTGACGGCGGGAAACGGGTGGGTTTCTTGCTGAATATGGAAGTATCATACCATCTTTTGGCCAAAAGTGCAACCAATCCGGCATATAAGGGCAAAAAGAAGGCGCTGCCCCGCCCGACAGGGCGGGACAGCGCACAGCGCTGCGGAGAAAAAGAGGATCACCGCGCCGCGGCGGTGCGGCGGCGGAGGGCGGTCTCCAGCCGCTCCAAAGCGGCGCGCAGCGCGCTGGCCGGACAGGCCAGGTTGATGCGCTGGAACTGACCGCCGGCGGCGCCGAACATGGAACCGGGGTCGGTAAACCAGAGGGCATCCTCCTCCATGAAGCGGTCCAGCTCCTCCACAGACATGCCAAGACCGCTGCAGTCCAGCCACTGAAGGTAGGTGGCCTCCAGGGGAACGGGCTTGATCTGGGGGATTTTTTCAGACAGGAATTCCGCCACCAGACGCTGGTTGCCCCGCAGGACATCCAGCAGCTCCTCCAGCCAATCCTCGCACTGGTCATAGGCGATTTCCAGCGCCCGGTATCCGGCCATGTTGCAGTGGAAGGTCCCCTCCTGGTTGCGCCCGCTGAGCACCAGCTCCCGCAGCTCTTGGTTGGGGATCACCAGATAGGAGGTGACCATGCCCGCCAGGTTGAAGGTCTTGCTGGGGGCGCTGCAGGTGACGGTGATCTGCGCCAGCTCCTCAGACAAAGAGGCAATGGGGATGTGGCGGCGCTCCTTTGTGAGGACCAAATCGGAGTGGATCTCGTCAGAAATGATGCGTACGCCGTTTTCCAGGCAGATCTGGCCCACACGCCGCAGCTCTTCCTCCGTCCACAGCCGGCCCACAGGATTGTGGGGGCTGCAGAACAGCAGCACCTTGTTCTCAGGCTGCCTGGCCTTGGCCTCCAGGTCCGCAAAGTCGATGGTATAGGTTCCGTCCCGGTAAATAAGGCCGCTCTCCACCAGAGTCCGGCCGCTGTTGCGCACGGCGTTGTAGAAGGGATAGTACACCGGCGTGAGAAGAATGACGCCGTCGCCGGGCTGTGTCAGGAATTTGGTCAGGTGGAAAAAGGCTGGGACCACGCCGGGATAGTCCACAATCCACTGGGGCTCAATGGCCCAGCGATTGCGCCGCTGTTGCCAGTTGACGATGGCGTCATAAAACCGCTTGGTGGGGGCGGTATAGCCCAGCACGCTGTGCTGCAGGTATTCGCCTACGCCCCGGGCAATCTAAGGCGGATTGCAGAACTCCATATCCGCCACGGACAGCGGGATCACACCCTGGGGCAGGTTCGGATTCTTGGCGTACATGGCGTCCCACTTGGTGGAACCGGTGTCTTTCCTGGATGGAAGGGTCTCAAAATCGTATTTCATCGTACATGCTCCCCTTGTTATCAGATGGAGCCATTATAGATCATTTTGTGGATTCTTGCAAGGGGGGTGCCCGCTCCAGACGGACACGGGAGATGCGCCTCAGCGGGCGCTGGCGTCAATGAAGCGTGGCTCCAGCTTAGAATAGACAATTTTCTGGCTGCTGTAGAGGGAGAATTTCCCGCTGAGCAGATAGCTCAGGGTACAGGCCAGGGCGAAAAAGACCAGGCCGCCGGCACCGAACAGCTCCACGCTCAAAAGAACGCTGGCCAGAGGACAGTTCACCACGCCGCAGAACAGCGCGATAAGGCCGACAGACGCCCCAAAGGCGCTGTCCATCCCCAGCAGCGGGGCAGCGGCGCAGCCAAATGTAGCTCCGATAAAAAAGGTCGGGACAATCTCTCCGCCTCGGAAGCCGGCGCCCAGTGTCAGGGCGGTGAAGAGCATTTTGAGAAGAAATGCCCAGGGGACGGAGACCTCTCCGGCAAGAGCGGAGGCAATCCCCTCGCTGCCAGCCCCGTTGTAGGCGCCGCTGCCCTCCAGAAGCGTCAGGGAAATGAGCAGAACGGACCCGGCCAAAACGCGCAGATAGCGGTTGGGCAGCAGGCGCTGATAGAGATGGGCGGTCGTGTGCATCACCAGACAGAACAAAATGGCCAGCAGGGCGCACAGGACCGCCAGCGCGCCGGTCTGGAGCAGGGCGGACGGGGAGAGCTGGGGGAACTGGACAGAGGCCCAGACGGCCGCAGGCGCCTGCATCAGGCGGGTGACGCCAAGGGAGATGAGACTGGCAAACAAGCAGGGGAAGAGGGCGGAGTACTGGAGGATTCCCACGCTGATGACCTCCAGGCTGAAGACGGTGGCGGCCACCGGCGTTCCGAACAGGGCCGTAAAAAGAGCGCTCATGCCGCACAGGACAATAAGGTTCATGTTCCGCTCGCCCAGATGCAGCCCTCTGCCAAGCGTGGAGGCCAGCGCTCCGCCAATTTGGAGGGCGGCCCCCTCCCGTCCGGCGCTCCCGCCGGTCAAATGCGTCAGGGAGGTGCTGAAAAAGATAAGGACCGCCAGGCGGAAGCGGGGCTTTTCACCGCTGCGGACGCTGGCGATGGTTTGGGTGGTGCCGCTGTCATTTTCCATGCCCAGCGCCTGGTAGCTCCACACAATGGCAAGTCCTGCCGCCGGGAGGAAAAACAGCAGCCAGGGGTGGTCTCCCCTGGCCTGCGTCACCCAGGACAGGGCCCAGGAAAAGGCCCCGCCGGCGATGCCGCAGGCAAGACCCGTAAGGCCGCCCACTGCCAGCCAGCGCAGCAGCGTGAGAGCGGCCAGCTCCCCGTCGTGAAAATATTCCCGCCAAGCTTTCCCCATAATATCTCTCCTTTGCCGACGCTTTGGCCGGCCGGACTATTTTTGCGCAACAAGCGTGGGAGACGGCCTGTATCCAGAAAGAAATCAGGAAAACGGCATTTCTCTCCCCATTTTAAGGTGCGGCGAGAGCCGATTTTGAACACAGGGAAGACCCTATTATCCCGTTGATATCCCTCTTATGTTTATGAAAATTCAGTCGGTTCAAGACGGATAAACATTTTTTTAATTCTTCGATATAGAGTTTTGTCAGCTCTGAAAGCTCCTGATTCTTTCGAGTTATGGTTTGCAGAACTCTGGCAGAATAAAGTCGCGACACACCATTCTGAAAGGAGTTTGTAAACCATGTCCGAGAAGATTGTACAACTGAACGAGGAAGTAATCAAGGGGCAGCTCAAGGAATTAGTCCGAGGAAGCGTCGAAGCGACGCTGAATGAGCTGCTGGAGCAGGAGGCGGAGAAGCTGACCCAGGCTGCCCGCTACGAGCGCAACGAGGCTCGCCAGGGCTACCGCAGCGGCCACTACGACCGGAACCTTACCACCACCTCCGGAGACGTGACGCTCCATGTGCCCCGCCTCAAGGGCGTCTCTTTTGAAACAGCCATCATCGAGCGGTATCGCCGCCGTGAGAGCAGCGTGGAGGAAGCCCTCATCGAGATGTACCTTGCCGGCGTCTCGGTCCGCAGAGTGGAAGATATTACTGAGGCCCTGTGGGGCAGCAAGGTATCTCCTGCAACCATCAGTGAGCTGAACAAGAAAGCCTATGTCCACATTGAGGATTGGAGGAACCGTCCTTTGCAGGGCGGCAAATATCCATATGTCTATGTGGATGGCATCTACCTGCGGCGCAACTTGGGCGGAGAATACGAAAATGTTGCGATTTTGGTGGCAATCGCGGTAAATGAGGACGGATATCGTGAGGTTCTGGGAGCTGCCGAGGGTATGAAAGAGGACAAGGCCAGTTGGGTGAATTTCTTTCAGTGGCGCAAAGGCCGCGGGCTGGACGGCGTGAAACTCATCGTTGGGGACAAGTGCCTGGGAATGCTGGAAGCCGTAGGAGAAGTGTTTCCTGACGCCAAATACTAGCGCTGCACAGTTCATTTTTACCGCAATGTGTTTTCCGTTGTTCCTCGCTCCAAGGTGAAATTAGTAGCCAAGATGCTCAAGGCGATCCACGCCCAGGAGAGCAAAAAGGCAGCCCGTGAAAAGGCCAAAGCTGTAGCAGCCCAGCTGAGGGAGATGAAGCTGAAATAGGCCGCCAATAAGGTAGAGGACAGTGTTGCGTAAACCCTGACCTACTGTGATTTCCCCTATGAGCACTGGACCCGGATCCGTACCAATAATGTAATTGAGCGGCTTAACCGGGAGATCCGCCGCAGAACTCGGGTGGTGGGGATCTTCCCGGACGGCAATTCTGCCCTCATGCTGGTCTGTGCCCGGCTGCGTCATGTGGCCGGCACCCAGTGGGGCAACAAAAAGTACATGAATATGAAGCACTTAGAGGCGGCTCTGGAAGACGTCTCTATTGCTGGCTGACCTCATTCAGTCAGAGCCTGCAAACCAATTTGCGCATAATTCTTGACAGTACCTCAAAGGAGGTGCCCATGCCCAATACCGCTATCAATGTGGACCTGCTGCTCAACATGCAGATGCTCAAGGATGAGCTGGAGGAGGAATTCAATATCACCTACGCGCTCTTCCACAGCGACCGTCAGACGCTGCGGGGAGCGCAGGTGTACTACGGGCAAAAAGAACTCTCCGCCGACATGGTCTATGTGGCCCGATGCGAGGTCTTTGAAAAATATCCCATTGCCTCGCAGGATATCTGCCAGATTTCCGTGGGACCCCTCCACGACCACGAGGCCCCTGTCTGCTGCGCCCGCATGGAGATCGCCAGCGCCAAGTGGGAGGAAGTTTTCAACATGGTGCTGTCCGTCTTTGTGCGCTATACCGCCTGGGCCAGGCGGCTCCAGCATATTCTGGGCAGCGGCGGCGGACTTTATGAGCTGTGTGTGGCAGCCATTGATTTCTTTCAGAATCCCCTCTATATCCACGATGAGAACTTCAACGTCCTGGCCATGCCCATGTGGGTGGTTGGCATGACGGAAATGCTGGTAGACGAAGTGACGGGGAACACTACCCTCCCGCTGGAAAAGATCCAGTCTTTCCAGGTGAATCCCGATTACATCAAAACCCTCTCCACCCACGGCGCTCAGATGTGGAATCCCTCCTACAACAGCCATCGGGTCATCTATGTCAATATCTGGGCCGGGGACAAGTACTGCGGGCGGTTTCTCATCAATGAGATGAACTCCCCCCTTAAGCCCAGCCACTTTGCCATGGCTGAGTATTTCGCCAAAGTGCTCTCCGTGGCCTTTCAGCAGAACCTGTTCAAAAGCAGCAGTGACACGACCTTTGAAAAGATCCTCTACCGCATCCTCTGCGGCGAAAAAATCGACGAGCCCTATCTGTTGGAGCGCCTGCACATGGTGGGCTGGGAGCGCGGCCACCGCTATGTCTGCTTTCAGCTGCGCCTGCAGGAAAACGGCCACCACCTGCTCTCCGCCAGAAAGCTCAGCAGCGCGGTGGGCATCTTTCTGAAAAAGAGCTTCTCCTTCTCCGTGGGCAACGTAGTCTACACCATCTGCAACCTCACCCAGTCCGGCTACAACAGCCTCGCCTGTGAGAAGATCATGCTGCAGCTGAGCGAGAGCGTGCCCATGGTCAGCGGCGCCAGCTCCAGCTTCTGCGATTTTATGGAGATCGAGGAGTACTGCCGCCAGGCCGGCACCGCCATCGAGGTGGGGCGGCGCCGGGACCCGGAGAAAAAGCATTTCCCCTTCCACCGCTATGTGCTGGATTACATTCTCCAGCACTGCCTGACAGAGTACAGCCCCCGGGCTGTCTGCTCCAGCGCCATCCTCCGGCTGGACGCCTCGGACCGGGAGAAGGGCACCGACTATATCAGGACCCTCCAGTGCTATTTTGACAACAACTGTCAGCAGACCGCCACAGCCCAGGCCATGTTCATCCACCGCAGCACCCTCACCTACCGCCTGGAGAAGATGCAGGAGCTCACCGGCATCGACCTGGCCGACCCGGACACCCGCCTCTATCTGCAGATATCCATCAAACTGCTGGAGAGCCTGTGATTTCCCGCGTAAAAGTGCGGGCTTTCCGGCTTCAGCTCCCTCCAACAGGCGCGGCTAAAGCCGCGCCTGTTCCGCATTTTGCAGGAAAACCTCTTTCCGTTCTCGTCTCCTCGGCGGATTTACGTCGTCCTCTACCCACGGTATACTATTGTTATCAGTGACAAAAGCGGCAGAGATTTCCGCGGGTCTTTGTACCTTTGTCACAATCCATATCGAGGAGAGTCGAGAGAGATATGATTCCTATTTTATGTACCCTGTTGATGATCGTGATCGTCATCGCCGGCGTGGTCAAGAAGTTCCACCCCGTCACGGTGTTCTTCGCGGTCTCCCTGGTGTCCCTGGCCATCTGGTCCCTGGTGACCGGGCAGAGTGCCGTGGGCGACGCCACTACCGGCAACATCTTCCTGGACATCTTTGAGTACGCCTATTCCATCATCCAGACCCAGATTTCCGGCACCATGCTCATCTGCGCCTCCATCTTCGGCTATGTGGGCTTCATGAACAAGATCGGTGCCTCCCAGTCCTTCACCGCGCTGCTGGCCAAGCCTCTGACCAACATCAAGCAGCCCTACATCCTGCTGGGCCTGCTGATTTTCCTGGAGTCCTTCCTGAAGCTGGTGATCCCCAGCGCTGCCTCCCTGGTGGCCCTGCTGTTCGCCATCCTCTACCCCATTTTCAGCCGCCTGGGCTGCTCCGGCGCCAGCATCGCCAGCGCTTTCGTGCTGGGCACCTGCATCACCTGGGGCCCCGCCGATGCCGGCGTTGCCCTGACCGTTTCCCTGTCCGGCGTGGAGATGGATCTGTCTCAGTTCTTCCTCTCCTATCAGTTCATCGCCTGCGTGTGCGAGATGCTGGCCATGGCCGTTGTCTTCATCCTCCTGTCTATCTACTACGATAAGAAGCAGGGCGTGAGCAAGGCCGTCCTTACCGAGGAGCAGATCAAGAAGCAGCAGGAGAGCCTGAATATCGATGTGCCCAAATATTATTTCATCATGCCCCTGTTCCCCCTGATCCTCATCCTGCTCTTCAGCGGCAAGATTTTCCCCATCACCCTGAGCACTGTGGCTGTGGTGCTGATTTCCATCTGCCTGGCCGACATCATCCACCTTATCCACAACCGCAAGAACTTTAAGAAGACCCTCAACGACATCAACGCCGCTCTTGTGGAGCTGGGCGGCTTTCTGGGCCGCATGGGCTTCCTGGTGGTGGGCGGCGCCCTGTTCGCCGGCGTCATCGGCAAGATCGGCGGCATGACCATGCTGGTAGAGGTCCTCAACGGCCTTGGCGGCGGCGTGGTGGTCCTGGCTATCCTGGGTGTTATCGTCGGTATCGCCGTGGTGGCCTGCACCGGTTCCTACACCGCCAATCTGAACATCTTCGTGCCCTTCCTGGTGTCCGTGGCCAATGTCACCGGCGCCGACCCCCTGGCTCTGGCTCAGCTGGGTAACATGGCCTGCGGCCTGGGCAGCGGCCTGACCCCTGTGTCCGCCACCATGCTGTTCGTCACCGGTGAGTGCAAGGTAGACTTCCCCATCGTGCTCAAGCGCAACATCCTGCCCATCCTGGCAGCTGCCGCTACGGGCATCGTTGTCACCTTCCTTCTCCACGTGCTGTAAGATTCATCTGCCCCTGCCCGCCGGAACCCCGGCGGGCAGGGCTCCACTTGACTTGCAAGGAGAAATCAGAGATACATGTATCCTGTCATTATTACCAGCGCTGTTTTGGTGTTCGTCATTGTCGGTATTATCAGCCAGAAGATCCCCACCATTGCCCTGGGTTTGCTGGTTCCGCTGATTTTGTCCGTTACCGGCGTCATTGACTCCTCCACAGCGTTCAACGGGCTGGGCAGCACGACCATCTTCCTGATTATCGGCGCCCAGGTCATCGGCGACGCGTGCTTCCGCATCGGCATGACCGACTGGATCGGCAAGCGCATCATCCGCTACACCAGGCGGTTCAACAATGACTCGCTCAAGCTGTTGATCATCAGCATGCTGGCAGCCTGCCTCTCCGCCTTTCTTTCCAGCGCCGGCGTCCAGGTGGCCCTGCTGTCCCTCATCATCATTATGGCCAAGACCCTGCGCCTGAGCAAAACCCGCTCCCTGATTGCTCTGGGCTATGCCGCCGGCGTGGGCGGCATGTGGAGCATCATCGGCACCACGCTGATGGTCATGTCCAAGTCCGCCTATGAGGCGGCCGTCCCTGGCGAGACCATCGGCATGTTTGAGATGACCAAGGCCTCCTTCCCAGTGGGCATCGCCTGTATCCTGCTGTTCTGCTTTGTCACCTCCCGCTACCAGCCTGACCGCTGCGGCGGCGTGGACGCGGCTCCCGCGGAGGACGGCAGTGAGAGTGATGCCGCTCCCCAGGTGGGCAGCCGGCGGGATTTCCTCATTGTAGGCATCACCTTCCTGGCGTTTATCGTCCTGGTGGCGCTGGACGGCAGAACGCCCCTGCCCGCCAACATGGTCACCGTTTTGGTGCTGCTGGTTCTGGGGGCCACCCATATCTCCAGCGTAAAGGACATGGTCAATTGCATCAGCTGGGACGTGGTCCTCTTTGTGATGGGCATTACCGTCCTCTCCAACGCCATGGTCTCCTCGGGCCTGAGCGAACTGGTGGGCTCTCTGCTGCTGGATATGGTGGGCGAGAGCCGTAACCCCTATCTCATTATCGGATCCATCAGCATTGTGGCGCTGGTGCTGACGCAGCTGATGAGCAACTCCGGCGCCTTCAGCGTGATTCTCCCCTTCCTGACGGTCATTTCAGATTCCCTGGGTGTGGCCCTCAAGCCGCTGATTATTGCCACGGCTATCTCCTGCACCTGCGGCTTCTGTCTGCCGGTGGCTACCCCCACCTTTATGATGCTCTCCAACGAGGGCAATATCCGTGTGACCGACTGGCTCAAGCAGGGCCTGCCGCTGGTGGTGGTCGCCTTCTTCATGACCACGCTGCTGGTGCCCATGTTCTGGCCTTTATAATAAGCCCGGGGAGGGAGTTTTATGTATGAATTCACCTATGACGCTCTGACGCCCCAGCAGCGGGATGCCTATCTCGCCCGCATCGGCTACACCGGCGACGGAGCGCTGACCAAAGAAACCCTGGACACCCTGGTGTACCTGCATCAGTGCCATGTTCCTTTCGAGGACCTGGACGTTTTCGACGCGCTGGCCCCCCTCCGTCTGGATGCAGAAGGTCTCTATGACAAAGTGGTGACACGCCGGCGGGGCGGTTTCTGCTTTGAACTCAACGGGGCTTTCCTGCTGCTTCTGCGGGCCATGGGCTTTGACGCCTACAACTGCATGGCCCGGGTGGCGGCCAACCGAACCGATGCGGGCAATCTGTCCCACCGGTCCACTGTGGTCCGTCTGGACGGGCGGCAGTATGTCTGTGATGTGGGGCTGGGCGGCCCCATGCCCCCCTTTGCCGTGGAGCTCTCCGCTCCGCCTCAGACCCGCTTGGGCGAAACCTACTGGGCAGAGCCGTCCCACGACGGGTGGTGGCTTGTGCGCCGCTTGGATGAAAACAATCAGGCGGCAGGCGTCATCCTTTTCACCACCACCGCCTTCCTTTTCAAGGACTTTGAGCCTCTGTGCCAGGCCCTGGTGGCCAATACGGCCAGTTCCTTCCGCACCCACCGGATTGTCAATCTCCGGACAGCGGACGGCTACCGGAACCTGCGGGACGATATCCTGTCGGTCCGGGATGCACATGGAAAGCGGGAGATCCCCGTCCCCCCCGAGGACCTTCCCCGGGTGCTGGACGAGTATTTTGGTATGAACTACAGCGAAATTTATCAATAAGGAGTGTGCGTTTATGGGTATCAAATTCAACGAGAGCGAGCTGAAGGTCCTGGAAATCTCCAAGGCCTTCCGGGACGCGCAGGTCCCTGTCTTCAACTTCCCCACCTCCATGAAGGAGGGGTGGAAGGCCCTGGCACAGCGCAAGCCCAACTGGCTGTGCACCGGTGTGGAGGTCTTCAACTTCTATCCCGACATCATTCCTGACAACCGGGCCCGCGGCGTCGTCAACGACGGCGGCGTCGCCATCCCCAACGAGGAAAAGGGCGGCAAGGATATGTTCGGTGTGGAGTGGGTCTTCGTACCCGTGGCCGGCGGCTCCATGGAGAAGCCCGGCAACCCCCACCCCTTCTCCGATGCCAACGATTGGAAAGAGAAGCTGGTCTGGCCTGACATCGACAGCTGGGATTGGGAAGGCTGCGCCAAGCGCAACAAGGACTTCCTGAACAACGGCAAGTTCAACTATATCGTCTTCCTCAACGGTTTTGGTTTTGAGCGCCTCATCTCCTTCATGGGCTTTGAGGACGCCGCCGTGGCGCTGATGGACGAGGACCAGGAGGACGCTCTGCTGGCGCTGTTTGACAAAACCAGTGACCTGTACTGCAAGATTGTCGACAAGTGCTGCGAGTACTTTGATATCGACGGGTTCCTGGTCCATGATGACTGGGGCTCCCAGCGCGCCCCCTTCTTCTCCTTTGCTGCCGGCCAGAAGTTTATTGTCCCGGCCATGAAGAAGGTCGTGGAACGCATCCACAGCCACGGCAAGGTGGCCGAACTGCACAGCTGCGGCTGCAACGAGATGCAGATCGAGAACTACATCGCCGCTGGCTGGGATATGTGGGGCCCCATGGCTCAGATCAACGACACGGAGAAGCTCTTCCAGCAGTATGGCGACAAAATCATCATCGGCGTCAATCCTGAGGCCTATGATAAAGAAAATGACTCTGAGGAGACCATCCGCGCCAAAGCCCGGGAGTTCGTGGACAAACACTGCAAGGATCCCAACAAGGTCTGCATGCTCAACCGTTACTTCTCCCCCTATCTCCAGGGTGTCTACGCCGAGGAGCTCTATAAGGCGTCCCGCGAGATTTATCAGAACAACTAAAAAAATATTTTCTTCCGCTGAAAGCTGAAAGGGAGGGGCTCCATGGTTGTTGCCACGGAGCCCCTCCCTTTCCTGTAAATCGACGGCAGGCCACTGTGTCGTACGGATCCCCTGTTCTGCTTTAAGCAAGAATCTGATCCAAAGCGTGTTGCCCCTCTTCTGCCAGAGATACGCCTTGCTGCAGGCAGCGCTGTCCCTGCTCCAGGGCTGTGCGGGCTGCCGCGCGGTCCCGTAGGCTTCCCGCGTTGATACGTACATTCAGCCAGGCTCCCTCCATCCCTGCGCGCAGGGACAACATCGCCACGCCCAAATCGCTGGCCGTGTTCTCGTTGAACCGGCCTGCCAGGTCCACTGACAGGTTCAGGCCCCGGAGCGCCAGCTCCATTACCGCCAGCGGCGGCTCCAGGCACAGGGACATTCCCGTTTGAATGGCCTCTGAGCGCCGGGTCTTCTCCTCCTCCGTCCTCTTCGGCATGGCAAAGGCGGCACGGACCTGGTCAAACGCCTGCGTATCCCGCTCCATCTCCTTCAAAAAGGCCAAACGCAGCTCCTCCGCTTGTTCCAGTATTGCCAGCACCTGCTCCCGGTTCTGACAGTGCTGGGGTTTATCGCCCGTCAGGCGGCAGACCATCGCCAGAAGTGATGCGCCCAGCGCCCCCTCCAGGGCAGCGGCACTGCCGCCGCCGGGGGCCGGCGCGTCGGAGGCCAGGACTCGGCTGAAGTCCTCTACCGTCAAATCAGACAGAGGCATGGTCTGCCTCCTTCTCTTCTCCCAAGCCAATAAGATGGTACTCCATCACCTGGCCGCGGCAGTCAAAGTTCTCCAGCTTCAGATAGTACTCCGCACAGTCCAGCAGGGCCTTGGCCGGCGTCATTCCTACCAGCTCGCTGCCAATGATGCGCACGCCATACCGCTCTGCCAAGGCCCGTATCATCTCAAAGACGTAGTAGATAGGGGTCCCCTCATAGTTTACCAGGTTCATGGAGACCTGAGCAATATTCCGCTCCCTGAGCATGACGCCAATGGCTTTGCAGTACCGAAACCCTCCGTTGGCCGCCCGGATAGCCCGGGCAATCTTGCTGGCCACCTCCAAATCCGGAGTATCCAGATTCACGTTGTAGGCGATAAGGGGCATCCGGGCCCCCACCGCCACCACGCCCGCTGTGGGATGAGGCGCCCGCTCCCCGTAGTCCGGCGCCCACTCCGGCTGGCGCAGCTTCTCGGTCATGCCCTCAAACTGTCCCTTGCGAATACTGGCCAGATTGACCCGCTCCGGGACCGTGGCGGAGTCCTCATAGAGGAAAACCGGCACGCCCAGCTCCTGCCAGATACGCTGACCAACCTGCCGGCTCAGGGCCACGCACTCCTCCACGCTCATATCCATCGTGGGGACAAAGGGTACCACGTCCGTAGCGCCCATCCGGGGGTGCTGGCCGGTGTGCTTGTTCATATCAATGGTCTCCGTGGCCTGCTTGGTCAGGGCAAAGGCAGCCTCCGCCACGGCGGTGGGAGAGCCCACCATGGTAAACACGCAGCGATTGTGGTCTCCGTCGCTCTGGACGTCCAAAACGGTACACCCCGGGATGCTGTTGGCCACATCCACCAGGGCCTGGAACACCGCCGGGTCCCGCTCCCGGCTGACGCTGAAATTCGGGATACACTCCACCAGTTTTGCCATACTACGCTCCTTCCGGGGCCTGGCGCCCCTCGGTTCCACTGTAATATACGTCGCCCCGCTTGACCACGGCACAGGCCAGATTGCTGCCCAGCCGGTAACAGAGGTAGTCCAAATCCTCCGCCTTCCAGATGACCAAATCCCCCCACTTGCCCGGCTCCAGCGAGCCCGCTCTCTCCGCAAGGCCCACAGCCGCCGCGCCGTTGAGCGTCACCGCCGTCAATACCTCCTCCGGCGTCAGGCGATATTTGAGGCACCCCAGGCTCATCACCAGCTGCATGTTCAGGCAGGGACAGGAGCCGGGGTTAAAATCCGTGGCCAGCGCCACGGGAACACCGGCATCCACCATGTCCCGGGCGGGGGCGTAGGCCGCCCCCAGGTAAAAGCTGGTGGCCGGCAGCAGGCAGGCCACCGTACCCGCCGCAGCCATAGCGGAGATGCCCTCCGGCGGGCAGGCGATGAGGTGCTCGCAGGAGACGGCCCCCACCTCCCGGGCCAGTTGGGAGCCCCCGATGGCCTCAATCTCATCGGCATGGATCTTGGGCCGCAGGCCGAAGCGAAGGCCTGTCTCCAAAATTTCCCTGCTCTCCCCGGCGGAAAAGACGCCGGTCTCGCAGAACACGTCGCAAAAGGCTGCCAGGTTCTCCGCCGCCACCGCGGGGATCATCTCCCGGCACAGCAGACGGATATAACCGGCCCGATCTGTCCGGTATTCCTCCGGCACTGCGTGGGCCCCCAGGAAGGTAGGGACCAGGTCTATGGGGTGACTCTCATTCAGCGACTGGATAGCCCGCAGTTGCCGGCACTCTGTCTCCACAGACAGGCCATAGCCGCTTTTAGCCTCGCAAGTGGTGGTGCCGAAGGCCAGCATCTCGTCCAGGGCTCTGCGTCCCTTCTCCTCCAGCTGCCCCTGGGAGGCCGCCCGGGTAGCCCGGACCGTGGACAGGATACCGCCCCCCCGGGCCAAAATCTCCAGATAGGGCACCCCCCGCAGCTTCATACCCAGCTCGTGCTGCCGCCACCCGCCAAAAATCAGATGGGTGTGGGCGTCCACCAGCCCCGGCGTCACCAGCTTCCCCTCCGCATCCAGCCGCCGTGCGCCGGGGGCCGCCGGGGGCTCCCCGGTCCCCAGGGCGGCAATGGTTCCCCCTTCTATCAGGACCCAGGCATCCCGCAGCGTCCGGACCGCGCCCTGGGCCGCGCCGGAGCGGGCCGTGGCCCCCTCCGGCGTCACCAGAGTGCCGATGCGGTACACCAGCAGAGTTTCCGACACTTCCATTCCTCTCCTCTCTGTGCAGCGCGCCCCAGCTCTACCGGTTCTCCTGCAGGGCCTTCTCAATGACGGCGTCCTCCGCCAGATAGGGCAGGGTGATCTGTCCCCCCTGCTCTCCCCGGTTATAGGCCGCAGCAGTGGCCAGGGCGTTTTCATTTCTGGCCCAGGACCGGCGGGCCACCCCCACCATAACATCCCAAGGCATGGCCATGCGCAAAATCGTATCCACCCGCTCCGAGCCGTCCAGCACCATGCCAAAGCCGCCGTTGACCGCCTTGCCCACGCCGGTACCCCCGCCGTTGTGCAGGGCGATAAGGCTCATGCCCCGGGCGGCGTTGCCGGCGTAGCACTGTACGGCCATGTCCGCCATGATGTTGGACCCGTCCTTGATATTGGAAGTCTCCCGGAAGGGGGAGTCGGTGCCGCCGGTGTCGTGGTGGTCCCGGCCCAACATCACCGGGCCGATCTCCCCCCGGCGGACCATCTCGTTGAAGCGCAGGGCCAGAGCGGTGCGGCCGGCAGCATCCTGGTAGAGGATGCGGCACTGGGTGCCCACCACCAGTTTGTTGCGCTTGGCGTCCCGGACCCAGATGTAGTTGTCATAGTCCTGGTAGCGGCGGTTGTGGGAGAGAATATACTCCGCCGCTGCCGCGTCAGTCTTGTCCAGGTCCTCCGCCCTCCCCGACAGGCAGCACCAGCGGAAGGGGCCGTAGCCAAAGTCAAAGAGGCAGGGCCCCAGAATATCCTCCACATAGGAGGGGAAGACAAAGCCATCCAGGTCGTTTTCCCCGTTGCGGCACACAGCGGTCTCCCCGGCATCATAGACCGCCTTGAGGAAGCTGTTGCCGTAGTCAAAGAAATAGGTCCCCCGGTCATGGAACTTGCAGATAAGCTCGTAATGGTGCCGCAGGGAGCGGTCCACCAGCTCCCGGAAGCCTTCCGGGTCCCGGCTGAGCATCTCAGTGCGCTGGGCATAGGTGAGCCCCTGGGGGCAGTACCCCCCCTCGTAGGCTGCATGGCAGCTGGTCTGGTCGCTCATCAGGTCCACATGGATCTTCTCATTGTAGAGGAACTCCAGCAGGTCCACCACGTTGCCGTGGTAGGCCACGGCGCAGGGCTCCCGCCGCTCCATGTGTGCCTTGGCGATGGACCAGGCCTCCGCCAGGCTGTCGGTGCGGTGGCTGACCCACCCCTGGTCATAGCGGGTGGTGATGCGGGAGTCGTCCACCTCTGCGATGATGGAGGCCGCCCCGGCAATCTCCGCCGCCTTGCCCTGGGCTCCGCTCATGCCGCCGAGGCCCGCAGATACAAACAGCCGCCCGGCCAGATTCCCCTCCTCCGGGATGCCCAGCTTCAGCCGCCCGGCGTTGAGCAGCGTGTTGAACGTGCCGTGGACGATGCCTTGGGGGCCGATGTACATCCAGCCGCCGGCGGTCATCTGCCCATAGTTGGCCACGCCCAGGGCCGCAGCCCGGTTAAAGTTCTTCTGGTCGTCAAAGGCGCCCACCATCAGCCCGTTGGTGATGATGCACCGGGGCGCTAGCTTATGGGAGGGGAACAGACCCAGGGGATGGCCGGACATGACCACCAGCGTCTGCTCGTCCGTCATCACCTCCAGGTACTTCTTGATGAGCCGGTACTGCATCCAGTTCTGGCAGACTTGGCCGGTCTCGCCATAGGTGACCAGCTCATAGGGGTAGAGCGCTACGTCAAAATCCAGATTGTTGTCAATCATTACCTGGAAAGCCCTAGCTTCCACGCAGTTCCCTTTATACTCCTCAATGGGCCGCCCCCAGATCCGCCCTTGGGGACGGAAGCGGTAGCCGTAAATGCGCCCGTGCTCTTTCAGCTCCAGGGCGAATTCCTCCGCCATCTGGGCGTGGTGCTCCGGGGGGATATAGCGCAGAGCGTTCCGGATAGCCAGGGCCTTATCCGCCTCTGTCAGGTGGGACTCCCGCCGGGGCGCCCGGCGGCAGCCCGGCACAAAGGCCGGATACTCCGGCAGCACATCATCCAGCCGGATGGTCATGGCGTTTTTGGGATGGTATTCCATGGTGTCGCCTCCTATCTTTTTTCTGTCCGCTGTGGTATGATAAAAATATAAACTGTGATAGAACCCGTTTCTATCGGATTTCCGTCTGTTTTTTGGGGGAGGGATTGCGCTATGCCGCGAAACGAACCTGTCAATTCAGCCTTTTTCGAGGAGCTGGTCCGTGTTCTGTCCGCCCTGGGCGATGCGGAGACATGCCGCGCGTTTTTGCTGGACCTGTGCACTGTCCAGGAGCTCAGCCAGCTCTCCCAGCGCCTCCAGGTGGCTAAACTGCTCCAGGCCGGGGAGACCTATGACGCCATCCGGGGACAGCTGCCCGTCAGCAGCGCCACCATTACCCGCGTCAGCACCGCGCTCTATTACGGCAGCGGTGGGTATCGGGCGGCACTGGCCCACCTGGAGCCTTCCACCCCCGGGACGGAGTAGCGGCACCTTACGCCAGGTCCGGCACCACCTGCTCTGCAAGGGCCAGCAGTTCGCCGCTTCGGACCAGGGCTTCTACCGCCCGAATATCCGGCCACAGCTCCCGATCCTCCTCCATAAAGGCCACCTGTTCCCGCACCCGGCGGTATATTGCCTCCCCCACCGGAGAGAGGCCCTGTCCGTACTCCCCGCCGCGTCGGCGCAGGTCGATGGCCTGACAGGCCGTGAGCAGTTCATAAGCCAGCACCGAGCGGGTGTTCTCCAGGATGGGGCCGGCCTTGCGGGCGGCGGTGGTACCCATGGAGACGAAGTCCTCCTGGTTGGCCGAGGAGGGGATGGAGTCCACGCTGGCCGGGTGGGCCAGGACCTTGTTTTCTGAGGCCATGGAGGCGGCGGCATACTGGACAATCATAAAACCGCTGTTGATGCCGCCGTTGGTAGTAAGAAAGCGGGGCAGGCCGTTGGAGAGGGCGGCGTTGACCATGCGCTCAGTGCGCCGCTCGGAGATGCTGGCCAGCTCCGAGCAGGCGATGCCCAGGAAGTCAAAGGGCAGCGCCATGGGCTCACCGTGGAAATTGCCGCCGGAGAGGACCGCCTCATCCTCGCAGAAAAGGAGGGGGTTGTCCGTGACGGCGTTCAGCTCGATATCCACCTTGCTCCTGATAAAGGCCAGGGCATCCCGCACGGCCCCGTGGACCTGAGGGATACACCGCAGGGCGTAGGCATCCTGGACCCGGGCCCCCCGGCAGCGCTCCAAAATCTCGCACCCCCGGGTCAGCAGCCGGATGTTCCGGGCCACCTGTATCTGTCCCAGCTGCCCCCGAGCGGTGTGCAGCCGCTCCTGAAAGGCGTCCAGCTGCCCGGCCAGGGCGGTAAGGGTCAGGGAGCTGATCACATCCGCCAGCCGGGCGGCCTGGATGGTGTCATACAGGTGCAGCGCCCCTACGCTGGTCATGGCGCAGGTGCCGTTGGTAATGCCCAGCCCCTCCTTACACACCAGGGTCTCCAGCGGTTGGATGCCCGCCAGGGCCATGGCCTCTCCGCCGTCCATCCGGCGGCCCCGGAAAAAGGCCTCTCCCCGTCCCAGCAGCACCAGGCCCATGTGGCTCAGGGGCGCCAGGTCCCCCGAGGCTCCCAGGGAGCCCTTTTGGGGGATTACCGGTGTCACGCCCCGGTTGAGCATCTCCACCAGCATCTCCACCAGCAGCGGCCGCACGCCGCTGAGTCCCACACACAGCGCATTGGCCCGCAGGACCATCATGCCCCGCACCTCTTCCTCGCTGTAGGGCTCGCCGGTGCCGGTACAGTGGCTGAGGATCAGGTTGGTGGACAACTGGCTGCTCAGTTCCTCCGAAACGGCCACAGTGGCGAAATCCCCAAATCCGGTGGTGATGCCGTAAGCCACGCGTCTCTCCGAGGCAATCTTTTCCGCCAGGGCCCGGGAGCGGGCCATGGCGTCCAGCGCCTCCTGCGCCAGTTCTGCCCGGGCGCCGAACCTGGCAATGGCCACCAGCCCCTCCAGCGTCAGGCTGTGCCCGTCCAATCTCACTGTTTTTATTTTCTCCACGTGCTCCATATAAGAGCCCTCCTTCCTGTGTTCCGGTTGGTTTCTTCTCCTATTTTACCAGAAACCTCATCTGATTCAAAGGGCTCTTGTCCTGTTTTCCTGACATCTTTCCTCTGCTGATACGGCGGCGGAGCACCGCGCTGCCGCTCTGCCGCGCTAACGCAATATCCTGTTGGGAAAATTTTTCCGCAGGCGGCACATCTGTCAGAATTTTGCGTCTTTTTCATTGTAATGCAACTTCGCAGGTCAACATTATCGCCAAATAAGGAGGGAATCGACCATGCAAAAGAAACTGCTCTCACTGCTGCTGGCCCTGGCGTTCGCCCTGGGGCTGGCCCTGCCCGTCGCGGCGGAGGACGCCGATGCCGCTTTGCAGCGGGTGACAGAGATCGTGAAGGACACCCTGGACCTGGACACCGCCGGATACGACACCTTCCGGGGGGACCGGTACGAGGGGGAGCTGTCCGCCTCCTGGACTCTCCGCTGGAGCGGGGCAGAGGCGGACCTGACCATCCAGGCCCAGGACGACGGCACCATCACCAACTACCGCCTGAGCCAGGACGACTATGTGACCAACACCGTGGACTTCCCCGCCTTCCCCAGCGGGGACGCGGAGGCCGCGGCCCGCTCCGCCAGAGCCTTTTTGAATAAGGTACTTGACAGCGGCGAGAGCGTGGAACTGGACGAGCCCCGGGGCATGGACACCCTTTTTGGCGACAGCTTCCGCTTCAGCGGGACGCTGCTGCTAAACGGCCTGCCCTCCCCCCTGGATTACTCCATCATCGTCCGGGCCTCGGACAACGTGGTGACCAACTTCAACCGCACCGCGCCGGAGAATTTGTTCCTGGGGGAGGTGCCGGGGAGCCGGGCCTCCGTCAGCGGGGAGAAAGCCTTTGAGACCCTGGCGGACACCCTGGAGCTGAAGCTGGAATACGTCCGCAGTGAG
>CALWYD010000022.1 GCA_944385675.1 uncultured Oscillospiraceae bacterium | reverse complement strand
ATTGAGAAGCATTTGGAGGGCCGGGTGCGTAAGCTGCTGGCAATCCCCACCCGTCATCTGAAACAGGAAAAGGCGCGGTAAAAACGAATATCTTTTTGGGAGAGCGTTCTGAAAATGGACGCTCTTTTTTGCTGCCCATTTTTAGAGAGGAGCGTGAGCGAGGAACCGCCCCATGGCGGGGAAAGGCCTGTCAATTCGTAGCAAGCATCGTGGATGTGATACCACATCCACAGAACTCCCAGGGGAAATCCCCTGGAACCCCTAACAAAACCCATAAAGAAAGGAGTGTTGCCATCTGCCATTCCCAATGACATTTTTAGATTTTTTCAGTGGCATTGGCGGTTTTCGCAGAGGATTAGAACTTTGCGGGATGGTCTGCAAAGGCCACTGTGAAATTGACAAATACGCCGACCGCAGTTACAGGGCAATCTTCAACGTAAAGGAGGATGAGTGGTTTGAACCGGACATCACAAAAGTGGAAGCAGATAGACTGCCCCGGGCGGACCTGTGGGCCGGAGGCTTTCCCTGCCAAGATATTTCTGTGGCAGGCCAGGGCAGAGGGCTTGCCGGAGAGCGAAGTTCGCTCTTTTTTGAAATGGTTAGGCTTCTCGCAGGCACGCCGGCCCAAGCTCGACCCAACTGGCTGGTCTTTGAAAATGTTAGGAATCTGCTATCCATTCACGAAGGATGGGACTTTGCGTTCCTTCTCCATTCGCTGGCCGAAATCGGCTATCATATCGAGTACGGACTTCTCAATTCAAAATTCCACGGCGTTCCGCAAAACAGGGAGCGGGTCTACCTTGTCGCTTACCGGCATTTTGGAGCCGGAAGTGAACGAACGGTATTTCCTATCCCAGCAGGCGAAGGAGGCCCTCTTAGCCAGATTTTGGGAGGAATGCAGGGAAGGAGAGTTTATTGCTCGAAAGGAATAAGCTGCACACTGACGAGCCTAGGAGGGAGATTTGCGGGTAAATCTGGATTGTACTGTGTGCAATGTTCCAGCGGACAGGGAAAAATGGTAGGATCGATTCGACGCTTGACGCCCCGGGAGTGCTGGCGGCTGCAAGGCTTCACGGATGAAATGTATGAGAAGGCAGCCGCGGTCAATTCAGAAAACCAACTGTATAAACAGGCGGGCAACAGCGTGACCATCTCAGTGGTAGCCTCTGTGGGCAGGCGTATTGTAGAGATCCAAGAAGAACTGGACAAGGAGGGACTATGAGAAAACGCAGCGTCCACATTCAACTTTGGTTGAGCGAAACAGAAGCTGCCCGCCTGCAAAGACTAGTGAAACGCACCGGCCTGTCCCGGGAGGCGTACCTCCGCCACCTGATAAACGGCGTAGTCCCCCAGGAGATTCCACCTCCGGACTACTTCTCCTTTATGGAACATTTGTACCAGGTGGGGAACCTTTTGGAGCAGATCTCCCGCCAGACCCAGGCAATGGGCGTGATAAACACTGTCCAATACGAGAAGGCGGTGGAACAATTTCACCAGTTGGTGGAGGACATTACCGCCGCTGTCATTTTGCCACGGAGGATGTGACATGGCTGTGACCTCCCTGTGGGCGGTGCGGGGGAACCTGGGCAGCGTCCTGGACTATGCCGCCAACCCGGAAAAGACCGACTTGACCAATTTGCTCCGCTATGCCACTCAGCAGCGAAAAACTGTGGTCCAAGAAGAAGGATCGCCTGTAAGACAGCTTGTCACCGGCATCCACTGCACCCCGGCCACCGCCCGCCAGGAAATGCAGGCGGTGAAAAAGCACTTTGGGAAGGAAAAAGGCGTCATCGCCTACCACGGCTACCAGAGTTTCGCCCCTGGGGAGTGTACCCCGGAGCTTTGGGGCGAGAGGTATCAGGTGCTGGTGGCAACGCATTTGGATAAAGAGAACCACCTCCACTCCCACTTCGTCATCAACACCGTGTCCTTTGTGGACGGCAAGAAGTTTTACCGCAGCGGCCGGGATTACCGGGCCATGCGGGAGGTCTCCGACGCCCTGTGCCGGGAGTACGGCCTATCCATCATCGAGAATCCCCAGCCGGGAAAAACCAAGCACTACGCCGAGCACCAGGCGGAACGGAATGGAAAACCCACCTGGCGTTCCCTCATCAAACGGGATGTGGACGCAGCCCTTCGCCAGTCTATGACGGAGCGGCAGTTTTTTCATGCCCTTCAGGGGATGGGCTACGAGGTGAAGGTGGGAGCGGACATCTCGGTGCGGCCCAAAGGGAAAGAACGCTTTTTCCGACTAGGACGGAACTTGGGGGAGAGTTATACCCTCGCGGGCATCCGCCGCCGTCTGCTGGAGCAAAGCCGCCCAGTGCGGGAATATCGTCCTCAACCCCAGAAAGTGAAATTTCACGGCAAGATGAAACCAGCCAGGAAGGCTGTAGGTTTCCGAGCTTTGTACTACCACTACTGCTACCTGTTGGGAATATTCCCCCGGAACAAGCGCCGCCTGCCCCGGCGGGCACCGCCAGCTCTCCGGGAGGAGCTGCTGCGGGGAGAGCGGTTCTCCCAGGAAGTGCAGCTGCTGTCCCGCTACAAAATTGATACAGTGGAACAGCTGGAAGCCTACCAGGGCAGAGTGCAATCTGTTTTGGATGAAAGAATCTCTCAGCGGGCAGCCCTGTACCGACAGCTCCGCGCTGTGGCGGTCCAGTCCGACCCGGAGCGGAAAGACCGGGTAAAGCAGGAGATTTCCACCCTCACCGGACAAATCAAGAAGCTGAGGAAGGAAATAGCGCTGTGTCAGGATATTGCCCTGCGGTCGGAAAGGATGAGGGAAAACTTGCGGGTGCAGGAAGAAAAAGAAAACTCCTCCCCGAAAAGGGAGGAGTACCGGTCACGATGAAGATTCAGAATCTAGCGCATCTCCAAAGAGAACGGCCAGGTAATTTCGCCTGCCATACAGGATTCGGTCAATATAAACGTCCTGGGCAACCACCCGGTAAAAGGTCAGGTAATTGCCATGAACCAAGAAGCGGTACTCACTTTCCACCGGGACGATGGAGGATAGGGGCGCGCCGATCCCGCTCTGCTCTT
>CALWYD010000021.1 GCA_944385675.1 uncultured Oscillospiraceae bacterium | reverse complement strand
GATGTGCTCACGGCACTCCGGATCCAGCTCTACCACGTACCCGTTCCGCGCTACGTTGACTACGTCCTCAATCTTCAGGTCTTTCCCGTTCAGTATTACCTTGTTCATTTCTGTGTTTGCTCCTTCCCGTTTTATATTTATGCTGAAGTAAAGTACGCAACCTACTCCCCTTCTCAGGGAATCTGGGTCCAATTGCCTGCAAAAGCGCCAAATTGGTTTTTCTCCCAATCAAAGCAGCCCTTGCTGCCGCCGCAGAAGCTGGGCAAGACTATCGTGGCAAAAATCTTTCCCTATCCTTGTTCCAGTGGTTTAGGTCTTGTCCCCCCATCCAGCATAACTGAGATCAGTCATCATTATGGATATGCCTCATCAAAAGAGCGTCAAATTATTGGGGGAACAATGAAAATTTTTTGTCGCTTTCTGTCGGACTAAGAAATCCCCTCCCGGCGACCCACGTTCCTCCCTCTCTCCGCCTGTCAACCGTCCAGCCGGACACCTTCATCCCTCATTCTTTACATATTGGCATTCCTGCATTTGACGCTGTTTTGATGAGGGACTGTTCATAATGAATTTACATCAAGCTTTTCTTTCCATTTTTGTTACGGGACAAAGGAAGATTACCCATGGATTATCAGTACATTGGAAAAGATATCCCCGTCAATGATTCACGGGCCAAGGCCTGCGGCCAGCTGCTCTACGCCGCTGACCTTCATCTGTCCGGAATGCTCTATATGAAGCTATTCCTCAGCCCGGTTGCCCACGGTATTGTGCGCTCCTTGGATGTCAGTAAGGCGCTGGCTCTGCCTGGGGTAGTCACTGTCCTGAGTTATGAAAACACTCCGGACGTCACATATAACCGGGGCCGGGTACGGGCCACTGAGGAGGCCCCCGACCAGGAGACCCTGTTCAGCCGGCACGTGCGCTTTGTAGGCGACCGAATAGCTGCCGTGGTGGCAGAGACGCCAGAACTTGCCCAGAAGGCAGTCTCTCTTATTCAAGCGGACATCCAGCCTCTGCTTCCCCTTCTGACACCTGACCAGGCACTGGCCCAGGATGCCCGCTCCATCCATGAGAAAGACGGAGTAGTCCGCCTGCCCCAAATTGGTTACGGCGACTACGCCAGCGCCCAGGGGGAGGAATTTTCCCACCACACCTCCTCCCAGCGGGTCAGCCATATTGCCATGGAGCCCCACTGCACGGTGGCCGACTACAAGCCCGCTTCGGATCGGATGACCGTTTGGACAGCCACCCAGTCTGTCTTCGGCGCCCGCTCAGCCATTGCCTCCATCTTGGGGATGCCCATGAGCCATATCCGGGTGATTAAGACTCCCATGGGCGGCTCCTTCGGGTGCAAACAGGAAATGGTTCTGGAGCCGCTGGCCGCCTGTGCGGCAAAAATGACCGGACGGCCGGTGATGCTCCGTTTCTCCCGATCCGAGGTAATGCTGTGCACTATGCTCAAGCACCCCCTGGACAGCCATATCAAAGTTAAGTTCTCTCCCCAGCGCACCATAACCGGTCTGCAGCTCTCCTGCCGGCTGGACGCCGGTGCCTATCAGACTGTCTCCCCCGACTATGCTGACGCTATCTCTAAAAAGCTCAGTTGGGTCTATAACATCCCCAACGTGGAGTACCACGCCGTTTCGGTATGTACCAATACACCTGTCTCAGGAAGTTATCGGGGCTGGGGCGGGCCTGAGTGCGCCCTTATTATGGAGAATATGATGAATGCCGCTGCCCGCCGCTTTGTCATGGACCCTATCGAACTGCGCCTGCGCAACATCCTCCCCCCTTACGCTACCAGCCGCATCAACAACTTTTCTCTGGGCAACCTCCCCCTGGAGGACGCCCTGCTTCTGGGTCGGGACCGATTCGGGTGGGAGGCCCGGAAAGAGCGCCTGGCCCGCCAGGATCGCTCCGGGCGGTATCTGCGGGGTATCGGCATGGCCCTGGCTACCCACACCTCCGGCTATTTCCCCCGCAGAGGGGACTGGGGCACTGTAGTGGTCAAGATGGAGGAGGACGGCTCTGTCCACGTCAACTGCAATGTCCACGACCACGGCTGTGGTGAGGTAATTGTGTTCCGGAGTATTGTGGCTGAGGTGCTGTCCATCTCCCCCGATCTGGTGGATCTCCCGGAGGGGGACACCGCCTATAACGCCCTGGACAACGGCTGCTACACCAGCCGCTCCATCTATGTGCTGGGCCGGGCCATTTTGGACGCCTCCAACCTCTTGCTGGAACAGCTCAAGCGCAACGGGAGTCAGCTGCTGGGCTGCCGCCCGGAAGATCTTTCCCACCGGGATGGGGCACTTTTTGTCACCAAGCAGCCCCAGCGCCGGTGTACCTACAGTCAAATCGCCTACTATGTAGCTGACAAGGGGACTGAAGCGCTGTTTGTCTCCCATACCCATGTCCCCATCTCCAACCCAGGTCCCGCTGCCGCCCATTTTGCAGAGGTGGAGGTGGATACCTATACCGGCCTGTGCCGGCTGGTGGACTACCTGGCAGTGCACGACGTAGGCAAGGCCCTCAACCCCGCCCTGTGCCGGGGCCAGGTGGGCAGCGCCCTGCAGCAGGGGCTGGGACTGGTCTTCTGTGAGGAGCTGAAACTGGATCCCAAGACCGGTCGTGCTATGAATGCGGACATGCAGCACTATCATGTAGCCCGGGCCTGTGACTTTTCCAAAATTGACACCTTGTTCATTGAAAAACCGGACGAGGAGGGACCTTTCGGTGCAAAGTCGGTGGGCGAGGCCTGCTATGTTCCGGTGGCTCCCGCTTTAATTGCCGCCGTCAACAATGCACTGGAACTGGAACTGTCTGATCTCCCCCTGGATCCTCCCCGGATCCTGGCCGCCCTGGCCCGCAAAGAGAGAGAAAAGGAGGCAGTCACCCCATGATCATTAACTTTGTACTCAATGGCCGTCCGGTCAGCCGTGACCTGCTCCCCCAGCGCAGGCTCATTGATGTACTTCGGGAGGACTTTTGCCTCACAGGGGCCAAGGAGAGCTGCGGGGAAGGGGAATGCGGCGCCTGCACCGTCCTTCTGGACGGCCGGGCTGTCCACTCCTGTCTGGTACTGGCCGGACAACTGGAAGGCCACGCCGTCACTACCATTGAGGGGATGGCGGAAAATGGGGAACTGGACGTAATTCAAAACGCCTTTGTGGAACATGTGGCCATTCAGTGCGGCTTCTGCACCCCAGGCATGATCATGAGCGCCAAAGGCCTTCTCCTCCAGAACCCTGACCCCAGCGAGGAGGAGATCCGCATTGCCCTGTCGGGCAACATCTGCCGCTGTTCCGGCTATGCGCAGATTGTGGCCGCAGTACAGGATGCGGCAAAACGGCTGCGGGAGGTGGGCAAGGCATGAACTTTTTTCAGCCCACTACCCTGCCCCAGCTGGCCCAGTGCCTGGCTGAACAAGCCGGTCCAGGCTGTCATCTGATTGCCGGATGCACGGATTTTCTGCCCCAGCGCAATGGAACCCCCTGGGATGCCCGAGCCCTAATCAGCCTGGTCAACCTGGCTGAGCTGGGCCAAATCCGGCAGGAAAATGGTTTGGTGTCTCTGGGAGCTACCTGTACTCACACCCAGGTGGAAGGACATCCCCTGGTTCGACAGTACTTCCCCGCCCTGGCTCAGGCCTGCGGCAGCGTAGGTTCCACCCAGATTCGTAACCGGGGTACTGTGGGGGGCAATGTGGGCAACGCCTCTCCTGCGGGAGATCTCTATCCGGTGCTGCTGGTACTGGGCGCCCGGGGTGTGGTACTCAGCGGCAATCAGGCAGTCCGCCGTTTGCCCATGGAACAGCTGGTTCTCCCCCAGGGGGCGCTGGCCCTGGAGCCGGATGAGGCAATTATCGCTTTTGAGCTTCCTGTCCCCTCCCCCGGCAACTTGAATGCCTTTGTCAAGCTGGGAGAACGAACCCACGTGACTATCGCGAAAATCAGCCTGTCCGCCTCCCTGACCCTGCATGAGGGGCGCATGGAACAGGTGCGCTTGGCCTTGGGCGCCGTGGCGCGCCGGGCCTTTCTCTCCTCTTCCTCCTCTGCTTTAGAGGGAAAGTCCCTGTCCAAGGCCCTGCTGCCTGAGCTTTTTGACGCCCTGTCCCGGGAAGTTGCGGCCTCTATCCCAGACCGCCCCTCCATGCCTTACAAACGTCAGGCGGTTCGGGGGCTGGCCGACGATCTGCTGTCCGCTCTGCTCCACCAGGCTCGGGACGTCTCCCAACAGCCCTGACCGAACAGACGCGCGCCCTCTCCGCAGTACTGCGGAGAGGGCGCGCTGTGTTCCGTTATGCGGTTCATTCTGCCCGCGGGGTCAGGTCTCCTCCCCGTCCGGCACATCCTGGGCGCAGCGGCGGCCCAGAGATTCCAACTGCTCATCATGCTCCCCCAGAAGCACATTAATCTGTTCCAGGCAGGTGCCCGCCCGGCTGAGCTGGTCGGCAGCGTGGGACACGGTGGCCTCAATCCGGCTGCACAGTCCGCTGTAGTCCTCTGCCACCTTCCCAAACCACTGCTCCACCTCCCGGTGCAGCTGCCGGGCCTGGTCCCGGGCCTCAGCCTGGATGGCCTGGGCACGGCGGTGGGCCTCCAGTTCCACCCCCGCAGTGCGCTCCTTAACGGCGGTATAAGCGTCAGCATCCGGCTTGAGTGCACACACCTGCTGCCGGGTCTGAGCCAGCTCCTCCTTCATCCGGGCCAGTTCTTCTGCCGTCCCCTTCTCCCGGTTCCGGCCGGCCTCCAGCTCCCGGGTAAGCTGTGCCAACTGCTCGCGCAGCTGCCCATTCTCCCGGGTAAGCTCCTCCAGCTGTTCCCTCTGTCGGGTGAGCTGCTGGCTTTGTTCCTCGGCAGTTTGCCGTGCCTGATCCAGCTGCTGCTGCAGCTGCTGCTGTCTGTCATTATTCTCTTTTGCAGTGTTCTCCAGATACGCCAGCACATCCTGGCGGTTGAAACCGCCGAAGGCGGCGCTGCGGAAGGGATGATCCATGGTTGGCAGACACCTCTCTCAGTCCGCCCGGGGCGGGGCGGAGCATTTCTATCCGTTTCCCGTGTATTCTACCACAGCCCGCAAAAAAATACAATCCTTATCCCCTCTTCCCCCTTTTCTCCCGGAAGTTCCGGCAAATTCATTGACTCAACTGGGTGGGAATGATATACTATCTTAGTTTCGATGATAAAATTGGTGAGGTGTGTCCTTCATGTGGCTTTCGGACCAATGGACGGATTATGAGCTGATTGACTGCGGCCGGGGAGAGAAGCTGGAACGGTGGGGAGAGTACCTGCTGGTGCGCCCGGATCCCCAGGCCATCTGGGACACGCCCAGAATCCACAGAGGCTGGAAAGTCAACGCAGGGCGCTACGCCCGTTCCTCCACCGGGGGCGGACAGTGGCAGAACAAGTCCATGCCGGAGCGCTGGACCGTCTCCTACGGCAGTCTTACCTTTAACATCAAGCCCATGAACTTTAAGCACACCGGCCTCTTCCCCGAGCAGGCCGCCAACTGGGACTGGGCCCAGGAGCAGATCCGCTCCGCCGGCCGGCCCATCAACGTGCTCAACCTGTTCGCCTACACCGGGGGGCCACGGTGGCCTGCGCCGCCGCCGGGGCCAGCGTGTGCCATGTGGACGCCGCCCGGGGTATGGTGTCCTGGGCCAGGGAGAACGCCAAGTCCTCCCACCTGGAGGACGCCCCTATCCGCTGGATC
>CALWYD010000020.1 GCA_944385675.1 uncultured Oscillospiraceae bacterium | reverse complement strand
CTGTACGGCAAGCCCATTGATGAGTACAAATCCAACTGCATTGAGGGCCGGGCCATTCAGGTCATGATCGACAACAACCTGGACTTTGACGTTGCCTTGTATCCCTACGAGCTAGTTACTTACGGTGAGACCGGTCAGGTCTGCCAGAACTGGATGCAGTACCGCCTGATCAAGAAGTATCTGGAGATCCTCACCGACGAGCAGACTCTGGTGGTTATGTCCGGCCACCCCCTGGGCCTGTTCCACTCCCACAAGATGGCCCCCCGTGTTATCATCACCAACGGCCTGATGGTGGGCACCTTCGATGACCAGAAGAACTTCAACCGCGCCGCTGCTCTGGGCGTGGCCAACTATGGCCAGATGACTGCCGGCGGCTGGATGTATATCGGCCCCCAGGGCATTGTCCATGGTACCTTCAACACCCTGCTCAACGCCGGCCGTCTGAAGCTGGGCATCCCCCAGGACGGCAACCTGGCCGGCCGCCTGTTTGTCTCCGCCGGTCTGGGCGGAATGTCCGGCGCTCAGGGCAAGGCCGCTGAGATTGCCGGCGCTGCCTCCATCATTGCTGAGGTGGACGACTCCCGCATTGAGACCCGCTACACCCAGGGCTGGGTCAGCCACCGCACTGACAGCCTGGACGAGGCCTGGGCCATTGCCAAGAAGCATATGGAGGACAAGCAGCCCTGTGCTGTTGCTTATCACGGCAACGTAGTGGACCTGCTGGAGTACCTCTACAACAACGACATCCATGTGGATCTCCTCTCTGACCAGACCTCCTGCCACGTGCCCTACGACGGCGGCTACTGCCCCCAGGGCCTGTCCTTCGAGCAGCGCACCGAGATGCTGGCCAAGGATCCCGAGGGCTTTGCCAAGCTGGTTAACAAGACCCTGCAGCATCACTATGAGATGATCTGCAAGCTCCATGAGAAGGGTACCTACTTCTTCGACTACGGCAACAGCTTCCTGAAGGCTGTGTATGACACCGGCGTGAAGTCCATCTGCAAAAACGGCGAGAACGACCTGGACGGCTTCATCTTCCCCTCCTATGTAGAAGACATCCTGGGGCCCTGCCTGTTCGACTTCGGCTATGGTCCTTTCCGTTGGTGCTGCCTGTCCCGCAATCCTGAGGATCTGGACAAGACCGATGCTGCCGCCGCCGAGTACATCAAAGCTCACAACCGCCGTTATCAGGACTACGACAACTACATCTGGGTTCGTGATGCCAAGAAGAACAAGCTGGTGGTGGGTACCCAGTGCCGTATCCTCTATCAGGATGCTCTGGGCCGCATGAACATCGCTCTGAAGTTCAATGAGATGGTCCGCAACGGCGAGATCGGCCCTGTTATTCTTGGCCGTGACCACCACGACACCGGCGGAACCGACGCCCCCTTCCGTGAGACTTCCAACATCCGGGACGGCTCCAACATTATGGCCGAGATGGCTACCCAGTGCTACGCCGGCAACGCGGCCCGCGGCATGAGCTACATTGCTCTGCACAACGGCGGCGGCACCGGTGTGGGCAACGCCATCAACGGCGGCTTTGGTATGGTTCTGGACGGTTCCGAGCGCGTGGACAACATCCTGAAGATGGCCATGCCTTGGGACACCATGGTAGGCGTCTCCCGCCGCGCCTGGGCCCGCAACGAGAACGCTCTGACCACCGCCGCAGAGTACAACAAGCTCTACGAGGGTCAGGATCACATTACCCTGCCCTATCTGGCTGATGACGCTGTTGTCGAGGCCGCTGTCAAAACCATGAAGGGTTAAGTTTACCCGGTCATAAAATGAAAAAGGAGGGGGCGTGAAAACGCCCCCTCCTTTGGAAAGGATACGATCGCATGAGTAAATTACTGCTGACCAATATCGGCATGCTGGCCACCCCCCAGGGCAGCGCAGCCAAAAAAGGACCGGAGCAGGGCGCGATCCAGATCCTCAAGGACGCCTGGGTTCTGGTAGAGAATGGTGTCATTGCCCAGGTGGGCACCGGCGCCCCCCCTGCGGCAGCTGATGCCCGCGTGGTGGATGCCGGCGGCAACCTGGTCACTCCCGGTCTGGTGGACGCACATACCCACCTGATTTTTGGCGGTTGGCGCCAGAATGAGCTTGGTATGAAGCTCCACGGTAAAACCTATTTGGAGATTCAAAATGCCGGCGGCGGTATCCAGTCCACCACCAACGCCACCCGAAGGTCCTCTGAGGAGGAGCTGACAGAAAAGGCCGCTAAAGCGCTCGATGAGATGATGGGCTTCGGCGTTACCGCCTGTGAGGCAAAATGCGGCTATGGTATTGCCACTGAACATGAGCTGAAGGCCCTGAAGGTTATCAAAAACCTCAACGACCGCCATCCCATGGACATCGTGGCTACCTTTATGGGTGCCCATCTTGTGCCTGCAGAGTATAAGCAGAACCGGGAGGAGTACATCCGTCTGGTTTGTGAGGAAATGATTCCTGCTGTCAAAGAACAGGGCATCGCCAAGTTCTGCGACGTGTTCTGTGAGGCAGATACCTTCACTGTGGAGGAGTCCCGTCAGGTACTGGAAGCTGGCCTGAAATACGGCCTTCGTCCTAAGATTCACGCGGACGAGATCGAGGCCATAGGCGGTTCCGTCCTGGCCGGAGAGATTGGAGCTATCTCGGCTGAGCACCTGATTGTCTGTCCTCCGGAGGGTATTGCCAGCATGGCCAAGGGCGGCGTTATTGCCTGCCTCCTCCCTGCCACCAGCTTCAACCTGGGTTCCGTCTTTGCACCCGCACGGGACATGGTAAATGCCGGCGTACCAGTAGCTATGGCCACCGACTTCAACCCCGGTTCCTGCCCCTGCCTAAACCTGCAGTTTGTCATTAACCTGGGCTGCCTGAAGTATAAACTTACTCCCGAAGAGGTTCTCACCGCGGTTACCCTTAACGCCGCTGCAGCCATTGATATGGCGGATAAGGTGGGCTCTGTGGAGGCTGGAAAACAGGGAGATTTGGTCATTTGGGATGCCCCCGATCTGGACTATATCTGCTATCGTGTAGGCAGCAATCTGGCAAAAACCGTAATTAAACGGGGCGAACTTATTTAACCCCGGCAAGGGAGGAACCTGGCATGGACCGGACCGATTATCAGATCCTCAATATCCTTCAAATGGATTGCCGGACCACCCTGAAACACATCGGCGATCAGGTGGGACTGACCGCCCCCGCCGTTTCCGAGCGGGTGCGCCGAATGGAGGAAAAGGGTGTTATCCGGAATTTCCGCATTGAGGTGGACCGTGAGCGGCTGGACTGCAGCATGACAGGCTTTATTTTTGTGGCAGTGGAACCAGAGAAGTATAGCGCTTTCTGCGATTTCTGCCAGAAAAATCCCGCCATTGTCAGCCATTACCATGTTATCGGCGTATTCAATGCCTTGTTACGCTTTGCGGTGCGGGGTACCCGGGAACTGGATGAGCTGCTTTCCTCCATCAAGCGCTATGGAGATTCCCAGACCTCTGTAGAGCTGAAAACTTATTTTGAGACAAAAGGTATCCCCCTACCCGACTAAACCTTTTCTGATTGGACCGGGTATATCACATAAAAGCCGTCTGCGCGGAAAACTTTCCTGCAGACGGCTTTCCTATTTCTCCCTATAGCAAAAGCCGTATGACCTAGGCCATACGGCTTTTGAAAAGAGAGGGTCAATCATGGACGTTTCACGTCCGAGAAATTTTTAGAACAGGCCAGTGATCTTACCGTTCTCGTCAATGTCGATACGCTCGGAGGCAGGTACCTTAGGCAGGCCGGGCATAGTCATAATGTCACCGGTCTTGGCTACCAAGAATCCAGCGCCGGCGTTCACCTTCACCTCACGCACGGTAATCTTAAATCCCTTGGGGGCGCCCAACTTGGAGGCATCATCAGAGAAGGAGAACTGGGTCTTGGCCATACAGATGGGCATCTTATCAAAGCCCAGCTCAGTCAACTGCTGAATCTGTTTCTTGGCAGCGGGAGTGATGGACACACCGTCAGCGCGGTAAACTTTAGTGGCAATGGTGTTGAGCTTCTCCTCAATGGTAGTGTCCAGGTCATAGACGAAGCGGAAGTTGTCGCTGTTCTCCTGCTCACACAGGCGGATCACTTCCTCAGCCAGAGCCTTGCCGCCCTCGCCGCCCTTGGCCCACACCTCGGACAGACGGACGTTGACACCCTGCTCCTTGCACTTCTCCTCCACCAGCTTCAACTCAGCCTCAGTGTCCGTGGGAAAAGCGTTGATAGCCACTACGCAGGGCAAGCCATAGACATTCTTCACGTTGTCCACGTGCTGCAGCAGGTTGGGCAGGCCCTTCTCCAGAGCTTCCAGGTTCTCATTGTTCAATTCGGCCTTGGGCACACCGCCGTGATACTTCAGGGCGCGCACGGTAGCTACGATAACAACAGCATCGGGATGGAACCCGCCGGCGCGGCACTTAATGTCCAGGAACTTCTCAGCACCCAAATCGGCAGCAAAGCCGGCCTCCGTGACGGTGTACTCGCTGAGCTTAAGAGCAGTCTCGGTAGCCTGGATGGAGTTACAGCCGTGGGCAATATTAGCGAAAGGTCCGCCGTGGATGAAGGCGGGGGTATGCTCCAGGGTCTGCACCAAGTTGGGCTTGATGGCGTCCTTCAAAACAGCGGCCATTGCGCCCTCAGCCTTCAGGTCATGGGCGGTAATAGGCTTGTCACTGCGGCTGTAGGCCACTACCATCTTAGCCAAACGCTGCTTCAGGTCGGCCAAGTCGCTTGCCAGGCACAAAACAGCCATAATTTCGGAGGCCACAGTAATATCAAAACCATCCTCGCGGGGCACACCGCTGGCCTTGCCGCCCAGTCCGCAGACGATGTGACGCAGCTGACGGTCGTTCATATCCACAACACGTTTCCAGACAATCTTACGGGTGTCGATGTCCAGAGCGTTACCCTGCTGAATGTGGTTGTCAATAAGGGCCGCCATCAGGTTGTTTGCAATGCCAATGGCATGGAAGTCACCAGTAAAGTGGAGGTTAATATCCTCCATAGGCACTACCTGAGCATATCCGCCACCGGCGGCACCACCCTTTACACCAAACACAGGGCCCAGGGAGGGCTCGCGCAGGCAGACAACGGTCTTCTTTCCCACTCTATTCAAAGCGTCAGCCAGACCCACAGAGGTAGTGGTCTTTCCCTCTCCGGCAGGAGTGGGGCTGATGGCAGTCACCAGCACCAGCTTAGCCTTCCGGGGCATGTCTTTCATGGCGTGGATATCCACCTTAGCCTTATAATGGCCGTAGTGCTCCAGATTCTCGGGGGCAATCCCCAGTTTGGCAGCTACCTGCTCGATAGGCAGCATGGTAGATTCCTGGGCAATCTCAATGTCGGTCTTTAAACTCATAAGTGACGCCTCCTCTTAAAAATATTTATTTTGCAGTATGTACCTTCCCAGTTTACCTTCAACAGGAGTTATTTTCTATGGAACTATTGTAATCTGAATCCTTCGGTCCGTAAATGGATTCTGTTTCCCGTTTTTAGATCTCAGCTTTATTTCATTAAGTGGATCGGGGTATCCACTTATAAAAAAAATTTCCCTTTTCTGACATCATCTCAAAAAACTGCAAAATTTTCAAGAGGGATTTGTGGTTTTTGTTGACATTTTTCACACTGCTATATTTAAAACACCACCTCTGATATCCAATAAACCCATATTTCCTATTACAAATATATTTTATTTGTTTGTAACTCCCTTTCTTTATTCTTTTTGTTTTTCATCCCCTCAGGAGCATCTTCTCCGTCCCATTTTTTAAGTAAGAGAAACGTCCCTTGGCAGCACATAAAAAATTTTTTCAAACCTCTTGCTTTTTCATTTTTTGTGTGCTATCATGTATAAGCTGTCTGAGACATCTTAAAAATTTCCGGGTGTGGCGAAGTTTGGTATCGCGCTTGAATGGGGTTCAAGAGGCCGCTGGTTCGAATCCAGTCACTCGGACCATGCGGAGTGTCCTTATAGGATCTGAGTATCCTACAAAGGGCACTCCGCATTTTTTATTGTCAAAATTGGGGTAGCGCCGTTTTCATCGAACAGCAGCCGATCCCGGATGCACAG
>CALWYD010000019.1 GCA_944385675.1 uncultured Oscillospiraceae bacterium | reverse complement strand
CGCCACAACGGTAAAGTGGAGCGTAGTCACCGCGAGGATCAGAAGCGCTTTTATTCCTGCCACAGTTTTTACTCCCTGGATGACTTCGCCAGACAGCTCGCTGCCCACAACCGCCGCTCCAACAACTTCCCTATGAGGCCCTTAAACTACTGTTCTCCTTCCCAGTTCGCCGTCCAATATGTTTGACAAACCTACAAATTTTGAACTCGTTTTGAAGTTTTGCTGTGGAGGGCGGAAGGGCGAGGCAAAATTGATGATATCTATATTTGTGCATTTTAAATTGTGAATTTTTGTCGAAAATCTTCTTTATTCTCCCAATTTATATACAGATTCAGACACGTTATAAAAAATACACAATAATTTAACAAAAAGTATAGTGAAAATTGCCCTTGTTTTAGCATCTTAAATTAGTTACAATATGGTAACAAAAGTAACAAACAGTTGCTTTTGCTGTCACTTTTGTTGACATAATTTTGTAACCATAGGAGTGAAGACAATGACACGAAAGCTGTTTTCGCTGCTGATAAGCTCGTTTGCCTTACTTCTCCTGATGGGAGCTGGAGTGGAACCGGATGCCGCCGTCCTTGTGGACGAGGATAAGGAGCAAACAGCAGACACTGCCGTTTCTGTGGAGCAGCCGGAGCCAGTGCCAGCGGTAGCTGGTGAGAGTCTGATGAATTTTGTGGAATCATTGGACTACTCCCTGACGGTAGATGGTCAGCCAGTGACCACAGATGTGGCGAAGACGTATCGCAACGAAACGACTTATGTGGCGTTGGCCCCCATGTCAAAATGTCTGGATGCTGACAGTGGATACTGGTGGGACAGCGGAACTCAGACTATGACAATTACCAGCGACAAACTGACCCTTACTGCAACAGTGGGGCAGCTGTATCTGACAGCCAATGGCCGATATCTGTATACCCCGGAGGGGATTCAGATCGAAAACAACAAGGTGATTGTACCGCTATCCGCTCTGACAGAGGCCTTCGGCGCCACTCTCACTTGGAATGGTGCGACTGGTGTGACCTCTGTGACACGCGGCAGCGGAGCGCTGACCTCTGGAGATCAGTATTACAATTCTGATGATCTGTTCTGGCTCTCTCGTGTCATTTACACCGAGAGCGGCAACCAGCCTCTGGAGGGAATGATGGCGGTGGGGAACGTGATCCTCAACCGCGTCAAACATCCTGCTTTTCCAGATACGATTGAAGGGGTGCTGGCCCAGAAGAACCAGTTTACGACCTATCAGTCTGGCCGGATTGCCAATAGCACCCCCAATGAGCGCAGCGTGATTGCGGCAAAACTGGTGCTGGATGGCGGTGTGGTGGAGGAAACGAAGAATGCTCTGTATTTTGATTCCTCTCCCAACAGCTGGGCGGCAAGAAATCGAGCCTGTGTCGCTGTAATTGGCGGACATCGGTTCTATGCCTAAGAAAATCGAGCTTATTGTGCAGCAGGAAGGGACCCCTGAATTCCGATTTTTCGGATTTTGGGGGTTCCTTTTTTTGCGTTCCATGTATATAATAAAGTGATTCCATATTGGCTTCCACAAGGAGGCAGGGCATGTGTTTGGCTTGCAGAGATTGTGGACAAACAGTATAATGGTTGTTTGAGACAAGAAATATTCCGCTGGACGGAGGAGACAGACAGTATGACTAGAAATAACGCCCGTGAAATTGCGGTGCACATGGCGTTTTCCCTAAGCTTTGCAGGGCGTAGTGCAGATGAGGTGCTGGAGGGTGAGCTGAACCGGGAACGCTTTGCAGCGCTGGGACAGGAGACGTCCCTGTATGCCCAATATCCCAATGAGAAACAGCGGGAGTATATCAGTACCTTGGTGAAGGGGATCTATGAGCACAGGGAGGAGCTGGATGGGTACATCAGAAGCTATGCAGTGGGATGGGCCCTTGAGCGGATTCCGCGGATGGCCCGGGCAATTTTGCGCACTGCGATGTACGAGGTGCTGTATATGGCTGATGTACCCAATGCGTCGGCGATTGATGCAGCGGTGGAGCTGACCAAAAAATATGAGCCCCAGGAAGTAGCCGCTTTTGTAAACGGAATTTTGGGTTCATTTGTCCGAAATGAAGTGAGCGGGGACACGGAGGCAGAGCCTGCAGCTATTCCGACAGACAGCTCTGAGGAGGAGGCCTGATTTTCATGCAGGTGCTGGGACTGGATACCAGCAACTATACCACATCAGCTGCAGTTTTCGATGGAACAGCGGGAAAAAATCAGGGGCAGCTGCTTCAGGTTCGTTCAGGGGAGCTTGGGCTGCGGCAGAGTGACGCTCTTTTTCAGCATGTGAAGCAGCTGCCCGGGATAATAGCTGACCTGGCGCCTGGAGAGACTTTGAAGCAGCTTCAGGCGGTAGGTGCCAGCACACGTCCGCGGGCAGTAGAGGGCTCTTATATGCCCTGCTTTTTGGCGGGAGCCTCCCAGGGACAGGTACTTGCCCAGGTTCTGGGCGTGCCTTTTTATGCGTTTTCCCATCAGCAGGGGCATTTAGCGGCGGCGGCCTGGTCGGCAGGCCGTATAGGGCTGCTGGATTGCCCCTTTTTGGCTTGGCATTTATCAGGGGGGACGACGGAGCTTTTGCTTGTGGAGCCGGAAGCGGATCGAGTGGCTCCACGGGCTGAGATTTTGGGTGGAACCAGCGACCTCTCTGCTGGACAGCTGATTGACCGCACTGGAGTACTGTTGGGGCTTGACTTCCCGGCGGGAAAGGCCCTGGATGCTCTATATGGACAGGCGGATGCCTGTCTGAACTACCGGGTCAAGCTGCAGGGACTAAGCTTTTCCCTGTCCGGTATGGAAAATCAGGTGAAGAGGCTGTTGGAGCAGGGAGAAAAGCCGGCTAACATTGCCCGGTTTACATTGGATACTATAATTGGCGTTGTGATTCGTGCCACCCAGGAGGCCAAACGCCGCTATCCTGGCCTGCCGGTGCTGTGCTCCGGGGGAGTGGCCTCTAACTCCCAGCTGCGCACTGCCATGAAGGAGACCTGTGGGGCGCTGTTTGCCCAGCCGCAGTATGCCGCCGATAATGCCATGGGGACAGCGATTCTCACTTGGAGAGCCCTAGAGAGGAGTGGGATGGGTGAACACGAGCCCTGAACAGAATATTTTAAGCCCCAGCCAGGTGGGGCAGTATCTGAATGGCGTGATGGGGCGGGATCGGCTGCTGTCCAGGCTCCTGGTACAGGGGGAGATTTCCAATTATAATGCCCACCCATCCGGGCACCACCATTTTACGTTGA
>CALWYD010000018.1 GCA_944385675.1 uncultured Oscillospiraceae bacterium | reverse complement strand
AAACCACCACCATCAATATGATCAGCGGCGCTCTGCACGCCAACGAGGGGAGCATCCAGTTGGACGGGCAAGAGCTGACAGGGAAAAAGCCCTATCAAATTGCTCGCCTGGGCATGCGCCGCACCTATCAGAACCTGAAGCTGTTTAACTCCCTGACCATGCTGGAAAACGTGATGGTCAGCGCCCACCAGCAGGTTCGGGCGGGGGTTGTAAAGACCGTCTTCCTCCCCTTCGTCTACCGCAAGGAGGAGAACTCCCTGAAGGAGAAGGCCGAGGCCATTCTGGAGGAGCTGGGCATCATTCGCTACAAAAATGAAAATGTGGCGGGTCTCCCCTACGGCATTCAGAAGATGACCGAGCTGGCCATCGCCATGATCGCAGACCCCAAGCTGATTTTGCTGGATGAGCCGGCGGCGGGCCTTAACCCCACCGAGCGTGCGGAGTTCGTGGACACCCTGCTGAAGATCTACGACCAGGGCGTCAAAATGCTCATCATCGAACACAACATGGACGTGGTGATGAACATCAGCAAGAAAATTACAGTAATCGACTTCGGAACCAAGATCGCCGAGGGGACTCCCGTGGAGATCCAGCAAAACGAGGCGGTTATCAAAGCCTATTTGGGCGCTCGCAGGAAGGGCGGTGACAAGAGTGCTTCTTAGCGTAAAAGAGGTGGATACCTTCTACGGAAAGGTACAGGCGCTGCACGGAGTTTCCCTGGATTTGGAAGAGGGAGAGATCGTCTCCGTCATCGGCGCAAACGGGGCGGGCAAAACCACCCTGATGAACACCATTATGGGCGTGGTCCCCTGTGCAAAGGGCAGCATCCTCTACAAAGGGGAGGAGATTGCGGACATGTCCACCCACCAGATTGCCGCCCGCCGTCTCACCAGCGTGCCCGAAGGGCGCAGAATTTTCCCCAAGCTGAGCGTGCGGGAAAACCTGGAGATCGGCGCCTACAGCCGCCGGGTCTCCTCCTCCCAGCTGGAGTCGGAGATTCAGGAAATTTTCGACATCTTCCCCCGCCTTCGGGAGCGTGAAAAGCAGATGGGCGGCACCCTGTCCGGCGGCGAACAGCAGATGCTGGCCATCGGCCGGGGCCTGATGAATCAGCCGTCGGTGCTGATTTTGGATGAGCCTTCCCTGGGCCTGGCCCCCATTGTGGTGGACGGCGTGTTTGAAATCCTCCCCCGCATCAACAAGGAGCTGGGCATTGCCATTTTGCTGGTGGAACAAAACGCCTACATGGCTATGGAGACGTCCCACCGCACCTATGTACTGGAAAACGGCGTGATTACCAACAGTGGCCTGAGCTCAGACCTGTTGAACGACCCCCAGGTAATAAAGTCCTATCTCGGCGGATAGCGTGTCCCGCCCGGACACAGGCAGGCCCAACTGCCTGCCCGGCGGCAGCACTTAAAACCAACCGTAAAAAAGGGAGGAACATCTCTCATGGAAGAACTTCTGCACGGCCTATACCCCGTTTTGCCCACGCCCTTTAACGAGAAGGAAGAAATCGTCTTTTCCGACCTAAAGAACATGGTGGATTTTGCCGTCCAATGTGGTGTTCAGGGCATTGTGCTAAATGAATTTTTCAGCGAATTTTACATGTTCACCGATGAAGAGCGCAAACAGGTCGTGGAAACTGTGTGCAAATACGCCCAGGGCAAGGTTCCTGTCATTGTGGGCGCTTGCGCCACTACTCCTATGCGGGCCACCTACTGGGCCGAGCATGCCCAGGACAACGGCGCCACCGCCGTTCTGGTCAGCGGCCCCTATCTGTTCCCCTACTCCTGGGGCGATCTGGTGGATCGGGGCTTCCGGATTCTGGATCAGAAAATTCATATCCCCGTCATCGTCCAAAATGCCCCCGCAGACAAGCTGGCCTCCAACCTGAACGCCAGCATCAGCCGGGATCAGGCCATCTCTCTGATGAAGGAATTTGACCACGTCCAGTACTTCAAAGAGGACACCAACGGAATCCAGGTGGAGATCACCCGGTTCTGGAAGGCCGCCCAGTCCCTGCCCGAGGGGCGGTGCAAGGGCCTGTTTACCGGCGCAGTCAGCGGAAGCGACATCCACGACGACTACCTGCGGGGCGCCACAGGCTTTATGCCCCCCCTGCATATGGCAGACGCCAGAGAGCGCCAGTGGCAGGCCCTGAGCCAGGGACGTCTGGAGGACTCCCTGCAGCTTCAGTTCGCCCTGGCCCCCCTGCTGTGTTTTGAGCGGCTGTTCCAGTTGGATGTATGTAAGGATGTCCTTAAGCGGAGAGGAATTATTGAGAATACCAACTCCCGCCGGAGAAACATGCCTGTCTACAATGCCGTCACCAGAGAGGAATTCCAGCGGGTATATGACTACCTGATCGCCTCTGGTCTGGTTTGATTTCTGACATTTTTAAGTAGGTGGAGTAAAAAATGTTCAATAATTTTAAATTCAGAGGAATCTTCTGCCCTCTCACCACTCCCTACAAGGATAACCTGGACATCGACTACGAAGATCTGCGCCACGAGGTGGAATTTTGTGTCCAGTCCGGTATGCACGGGATCGTGACAAACGTCAATGCGGGAGAATTTTATACCCTCTCCGACGAGGAGCATGAGAAAATTACCCAGGAAACCGCCAAGCAGGTCAATGACCGCCTTCCCCTGGTGGCAGGCGTGGTGGGCTGGAGTACCCAGCACACCATCCAGCGGGCCAAGCAGGCCGAGTTCTATGGCTACGACGCAGTGATGAGCATGCCCCCTGTGATTACAAAGCCCATGGACTTTGACGACATTCGCCGCTTCTATGACCAGCTGGACAAGGCCATCAACATCCCCATCTGCATCCAGAACGCCCCTCCCACCGGTCCCTCCCTCACCCCGGAGCAGGTTCTGCAGATCGCCCGGGAGTGCGAGCATGTCCAGTTTATTAAAGAGGAGTCCGACTATGAGATGGACTACGTCTCCCGCCTGGCCGCCCTGGGCAAGCTGGAGCGCCCCGGCGTGTTCGGCGGAGTT
>CALWYD010000017.1 GCA_944385675.1 uncultured Oscillospiraceae bacterium | reverse complement strand
ATCAAGAGAAAACGTGAGATATCAGGAGATAATAAAATATCAGCCGAAAAAAAATCAAAATTTCCGTTGACACCCGGCCACCCCCGTACTATAATACAAAACGCTCCGCTTGTACAGAGCCGGAGCGGACTATTTTTTATCACAAACCGGATGGTTGAGATCAGATAAGCAGAAGAAAATGGAGGTTTCACCTATGTCCACATTTATGGCCAACAAGGGGAACATTGTGCGGAAGTGGTACGTCCTGGACGCCGCCGGCAAGCCCCTGGGCAAGACTGCCGCCCTCGCCGCCGACCTGCTGCGCGGCAAGCGGAAGCCCGAGTACACCCCCCACGCCGACTGCGGCGACTACGTCATCGTCATCAACGCTGAGAAGGCCGTGCTCACCGGCAAGAAGCTGGATCAGAAGTACTACCGCACCCACTCCGGCTGGGTGGGCGGCCTGAAGGAAGTCAAGTACCGCACCCTGATGCAGTCCAAGCCCGAGCTGGCCATGAAGCTGGCCATCCGCGGCATGATGCCCCGGAACGTGGTCACCAAGGACTCCCTGACTCGCCTGCACATCTACCGCGGCGGCGAGCACGAGCATGCCGCCCAGAAGCCCGAAGTCTGGGCCGCCGAGTAAGAGGAGGATTTGAATCATGTATAAGAGCAAGAAGCCTTATTTCTACGGCACCGGCCGTCGGAAGTCCTCCGTGGCCCGGGTGCATCTGTTCCAGAACGGTACCGGCGCTATCACCATTAACGGCCGTGATATTGACGACTACTTTGGTCTGGAGACTCTGAAGCTTATTGTCCGTCAGCCTCTGGTGGCCACTGAGCAGCTGGGCAAGGTGGATATCGTAGCCACTGTCACCGGCGGCGGCGTTACCGGCCAGGCCGGTGCCATCCGCCACGGCATTGCCCGCGCTCTGCTTCTGGTCAATGAAGAGTTCCGCGCCCCCCTGAAGGCTGCCGGCTTCCTCACCCGAGACCCTCGTATGAAGGAGCGCAAGAAGTACGGCCTGAAGGCTGCCCGCCGTGCTCCTCAGTTCTCCAAGCGCTGAGTTTTCATCAAGCTTACAAAAATGCCGCCCGTTTGGGCGGCATTTTTTGGCCTTTAAACTTCTATCAAAACTCTCTATCGTGGTACAAATCTCAGTATCATGCTTTTATATTTTCGGACAGAAATCCCTTTTCTCATGCGATATCCGGCTGAGACCTTTTGACATTTCCCCTCTCTGGGGTTATGATTCAATATACCTACCGTATACTCAAACAAAACAAGGAGGAGCCCAGACCATGAAAAACAGGATTGTCACCATCAGCCGGGAATTTGGAAGCGGCGGGCGAACCGTGGGCAAACATGTAGCACAACAGCTGAACATCCCCTGTTACGACCAGGAGCTGATTGAAAAAATTGCCGACCAGAGTGGCTTCACCCGGGAATTTGTTCAGGAGAAGGGGGAATACACCTCTTACGGCGGCTGGTTTGCCAACGCCTTCTCCGACCGCTCCCCCAGGGGCGTCTCCGCCCAGGACTACCTGTGGACCATACAGCGGCAAGTCATTCTGGACTTGGCCCAGCAAGGGCCGTGTGTGATTGTGGGCCGATGTGCCGACTATATCCTCAGCGATGTGGCCGATTGCCTGAAGGTGTTCATCCACGCCGACATGGAAAAGCGGGCCGACCGCATTGTCCGCCTCTACGGAGAGACGGACGAACAGCCCCTTAAGCGGCTGAAGGACAAAGATAAACGTCGGGCCGCCTACTATAAGTTCTACACCGATGCAGAGTGGGGGGACGTACATCACTGCCATATGGCCCTGGACAGCGGCGTGCTGGGCATCGATCTGTGTGTGGATCTCATTGTCCGGGCATTTTAACCAGCCGGCTCATTCCCCTATCTCCTCAATAATTCAAGAGGACGCGGAGCGGAAAACCACTTTCCCTCCGCGCCCCCTTTGTTTATGCAGATTCAGTCTATTACCACCCGTGAGCCTACCTGATTGTAGAAAAAGCCCGGAAAATTGGCCTGGAAATAAGCCGTTGCCTGCTCCCCGCTGCAGTGGCAGGCCCCCAGCCGGCGCACTCCCCGCTCCTGCAGCAGGCGGCAGGTCTGCGCAATTCTCTCCTCTCCCGAGTGCAACAGGTGGGTTCCCCCCACAAAGTCAGTCACTGGCCGGCCAAAGACCTGCTGTGTACGCCGGCACATGTTTAGCACACCTACATGGGAACAACCCGAAATCAGTGCCAGACGGGAGGGCGTCTCCAGTACAACAGCTACCTCATCCTGGAAGGGGTCCTGTTCCAGCACTCCCTCCCGGCAGCGCAGCAGGGTGGAAGACATGGGTTCAATGGGCTCCTCCGACGTGAAGCCGGACAGCAGCCACAGCCCCTCCCCCAGAGCCACCGGCTCCTCCCCCACCACATGGCAGGGAATTTCCGCCCTGTCCAGCCACTCTTTCTCAACAAGAGCAGAGAGCTCCATCAGCCCTTCTTCGCCTTTTCCATAGCGCCGGAGGAAAAAGTCCCGCCCCAGGTAGACTTCCTTCGGCCTCTTTCCCGCTGCCAGCAGAGCGGCAGTGCCTCCGGTATGATCACAGTGTCCGTGGCTGAACACCAGAGCATCCAGCCCCTGTAAATCCACCTTCAGTGCTGCCGCATTGCGCAAAAACCGAGGAGAGAGCCCGGTATCGTACAGCACCCGCCGCCCGGCCCCCTCAATAAGCAGACTCAACCCGTGCTCCTTAGCCAAACAGTCCCGGGGAGAAGTATTTTCCATCAACGTGGTTACCGTAAAACTCATACGCCTTCCTCCTGCCTCCGGCGGACAGTCCACCGGTTTCTCCTTTTTATGGTACTCCCTTCTTCCATCCCCGTCAACAAAAACTCCCTTTCTCCAATCTGTAAACAAATTTTGAATCCCCCAAAAAAGCTATTGACTTTCTTCTTTGCAGTGCTACAATGGTTCACGCGCTAACAGTTAAGGGGTTAATTATTTTTCTGTACCTGTAGCCCAACCATTTTGCTCAGTATCCCATTTGGAAAGGAGGCGAAGCTATGGTCTCACCCCGGGAGATGGAGTTGCTTTCTCGACAGCTTAACCAGGCCCACCGCGCCGCGGTGCAGGCGGAACTGACTGCAGCGGGACTGGGGGAGGTGGGGCACCCCATGTTGCTGGCCATTCTCCACAGCTCCTGCCAGGAGGATGAACACAGCCGGTGCCATGGCCAGCGGGAGCTGGCGGAACTTTTGCATATTACCCCGGCTGCGGTGGCAAACTCCCTGAAATCTCTGGAGAAGGGGGGCTATATTCGGCGTCGGCCGGAGCAGGGAGATGCACGGCGCAACCAGGTATTGCTTACCCACAAAGGCCGGCAGGCGGTGGACGCCTGTCAACGGGCCTTTGAGTGCGTATCCAGAAGGATGCTCTCCGGCTTCACTCCCCAGGAGCAGGAACTGCTGCTCTCCTTTCGCCGGCGGATGCTGGAAAACCTGCGCGCCCCCGTCCCTCAATACCCTGAAAAGGAGGAATCCTGATTGTTCTCCCTGTTTATGACTCATCTCCAGGGCTATAAAAAAGATGCCATCAAGGCACCCGTTCTCATTGTTCTGGAGGTTATCTGTGAGCTGCTCCTACCTCTGGTCATGGCTCAAATTGTGGATACGGCTATCCCCGCCGGGGATGTGAGACACATCTTCCGGCTAGGTGCCCTGATGCTGATATTGGCAGGGGTATCCATGACTTGCGGCGTGCTGGCAGCCAAATATGCCGCCTTTGCCAGCCAGGGCTTTGGCAGCAACCTACGCCAGTGTCTGTTTGACAAAGTACAGGAATTTTCTTTCGCTGATATTGATCGCTTTTCCTCTGCTTCCCTTATCACCCGCATGACCAACGACGTTAACGCCATGACCATGATGCTGGCCATGGGTCTTCGTATGCTGGTACGGGCCCCGGTGATGCTGGTGGCCGCTCTGGTCATCAGCATCTCCCTCAACGCGCGGCTGGCCCTGGTGTTGGCGGTGGTCATCCCCTTAATGGTACTGGTCATCGGCCTTCTTATGAAGGTGTGTACCAAGCTCTTTGAGGTAATGCAGACCAAAATTGACGGTCTGAACAACACTCTCCAGGAAAATCTGGTGGCCATCCGGGTGATCAAGGCCTTTGTGCGGGAGAACTATGAGCGCAAGAAATTTAAAAAGGCCAACGATGAGTTGATGGATGCCGCCCTGGCCGTGGGGCTGCGTATTATTGCCATTCTGCCGGTGATGATGCTGGCCATGAATGGCGCCACGGTGGCGGTGCTGTACTTCGGTGGACGGATGGTCATGGGGGCGGAATTTGAGCTGGGCGATCTCCAGGCCTTCATCAATTACATCGTCCAAATCTTAATGAGCGTAATGATGGTAGCCATGTCCCTGCTCCAGCTCTCTCGGGCCCAGGCCTGTGCCCACCGCATCAACGAAGTACTCAACACCCAGCCCTCTGTCCAGGATCGAGACGGCTCCGCCCAGGCGTCTCTGCCCGCCCCTCGGGGAGAAGTGGAATTCCGGGACGTATCCTTTAAATATATGGCCTCAGGCACTGGGGATGACGTGCTCTCCCACATCAGCTTCACCGTAAAGCCCGGGCAGTTTGTGGCCATTGTGGGGGGCACGGGCACGGGCAAGTCCTCCCTGGTCAACCTCATTCCCCGCTTCTACGACGTCACCGGCGGGGCGGTGCTGGTAGACGGGGTGGACGTGCGGGACTACCCCCTGGAGGAGCTGCGCAACCGCATCGGCATGGTGCTCCAGACCAACGTTCTCTTCACCGGCACCATCCGGGAAAACCTCCTCTGGGGCAATCCGGAGGCCACGGAGGAGGAGATCGTCCAGGCAGCCAAAGACGCCCAGGCCTACGACTTCATCATGTCCTTCCCTGACGGCTTTGACACCTACCTGGACCAAGGAGGCGTCAATGTCTCCGGCGGCAAGAAGAAGCGGCTGTGTATTGCCCGGGCAGTGCTGCGCAAGCCTGCCATTCTTATTCTGGATGACTCCACCTCTGCTGTGGACTCTGCCACTGAGGCAGCCATCCGCGAGTCCTTCCAAACCAACCTGAAGGACACCACCGTCATTATCATTGCCCAGCGCATCTCCTCGGTGCAGTACGCCGATGAGATTTTGATCCTGGATGACGACCACATTGCCGGCCGGGGCACCTATCAGCAGCTGCTGGCGTAAAATCAAATCTATCAGGAGATCTATCAGTCTCAGCAGGAAGGGGTGGGTGAATAATGCCGGGACCGAATCGTCCTCCGCGGGGAGGATATCAAAAGCCCAAAAATTTGGGCAAGACCATTATGCGCCTTGTGGGCTATCTCACCCGCAGTAAGCTTCCCCTGCTGTTTGTTCTGCTGTGCCTTCTGGTTTCAGTAAGCTCCAACATCGGCGGCTCCTATATTATGCGGGGCATTATCAACAACTTTATCTGGTCGGGCTGCACCGATTTTGCCGGCCTTGCTCTGGCCGTTGCCCGCCTGGTTGGTATTTACCTCATCGGGTGTCTGGCCACCTACTTTCAGTCCGCCGCTATGGTGCGCTTAGCCCAGCGGGGAGTCAACCGCCTGCGGGGCGACCTATTTGACAAGCTGCAGCAGCTGCCCCTGAGCTACTTTGACAAGCACCCCCATGGGGAGCTGATGAGCCGCTTTACCAATGACGCGGACAACGTACAGCTGGCCCTGGAGCAGAGCGTGGTGTCCATGTGTTCCAGCTGTCTGATGTTCGTGGGCCTGGTGTCCATGATGCTGTTTATTAACTGGAAGCTGTTTTTTGTCACCGCTTTAGTGCTGGCCCTCACCATGTTCCTCTTTAAGCGTCTGGGGGGACGCAGCCGCCGCTTCTATCAGCAGCAACAGTCGGCCCTGGGGGCCGTCAACGGTAACATTCAGGAAATGATCGAGGGCCTGAAGGTGGTTAAGGCTTTTACCCATGAGGAACAGGCCAAGGCCGACTTCAAGTCCCTCAACGACGCCTACCGGGATGCCGCCCAGAAGGCCAACTACTACTCCACCATGATCATGCCTATGTCGGGAAATCTGATGAATGTCAGTTACGCTCTTACTGCCGCCTTCGGAGGACTGCTGTCAGTGCTCCAGGGCTTTGATTTGGGGGGGCTTGTGGTCTACCTTAACTACTCCAAACAAGTGGGCCAACCTCTCAATCAGATTTCCCAGCAGATGACCTCCCTGCTTTCCGCTCTAGCGGGTGCCGAGCGCATTTTCGAGGTTATGGACACCAAACCCGAGGTAGATGAGGGTACAATTACCTTGGTGCGCGCCCGGAAAGAAAATGGGCTGCTCACCCCAATTTCCTTTGAAGAGGGACGTACCGGAACCTGGGCCTGGAAGGTTCCCAAGAGCTGCCCCATGGAACTGGTGCGGGTTTTAAATCTGCCTGATAAGACGGCCGTGGAGCTGCCTGACGGAGCGGACTTCACCGGCCCCAACACCGGCTGGGCTTGGAAGTACCCCGGACCCGACGGCGTGGTGGGTCTGCACCCCATCCGGGGTGCAGTGCGCTGCCAGGAGGAGGAAGACTTCACCTACACCGAACTAAAAGGCGCCGTACGCTTCGCCCACGTAGACTTTTCCTATGTCCCGGGCAAGCAGGTGCTCCACGATGTAACGGTGTACGCAAATCCCGGCCAGAAAATTGCCTTTGTAGGTTCCACCGGAGCAGGTAAAACCACCATCACTAACCTTATTAACCGCTTCTATGAAATTCAGGGTGGCCTTATTACCTATGACGGCATTGACGTGAAGTCCATCCGCAAGGATGACCTGCGCCGATCTCTGGGGGCGGTACTCCAGGACACCCACCTATTTACCGGTACCATCATGGACAACATCCGCTACGGCCGTCTGGATGCCACTGACCAGCAGTGCATCGACGCCGCTAAGAGCGCCAACGCCCACTCCTTCATCCGCCGCCTGCCCAACGGCTATCAGACCATGGTCACCGGGGACGGGGCAAACCTCTCCCAGGGCCAGCGGCAGTTGCTTGCCATTGCCCGTGCGGCCGTGGCCGACCCACCGGTGATGATCCTGGACGAAGCCACCTCCTCCATCGACACCCGCACCGAGGCCCTTATCCAACAGGGCATGGATGCCCTGATGGAGGGTAGGACTGTGTTTGTCATTGCCCACCGCCTGTCCACCGTGCGCAACGCCAACTGCATTGTGGTTATCGAACATGGTGAGATTGAGGAGAAGGGGGACCACGAGGAACTACTGGAGAAACAAGGCCGGTACTACCGGCTTTATACCGGGCAGTTCCAGCTGTCCTGAAAAAGGAAAAGTCCTGCGTTCCTGGCCCCGGAGGCCAGGAACGCAGGACTTTTTTGTTTTTATGGCTAACGGCACACAGAGCGGCCTGATCGAGCCGCGCTACACCCGGGATCTGCGTCCACCTACCTTGCTGCCAAGGAAAAGGGCCAGAGCCAGCAGGGCACAGTAGGCTCCCTCCAAGATGTGCTCTAGGGTATCAAAAGAGAGGAAACTGCCCCCGCTGGGATAGAGTTGGACATACGGTCCTGTACCCGTGGCCAGCAACATGGCGTAGACCAGCAGCAGAATCACGCCGCCCCGCACAAGCCACACGCCCACAGCCCCCCGGCCGGCCCGACCTGTGAGCCGCCGCACCAGAAACCCCAGCAAGAACAAAAGGGGGAGTAGCGCCAGGAAGGTATACATCAAGACTTGGGCGCAGGAACTGGATACCTGGTAATGGGTATACCCGTCGTTGTACTCTGCCGATATGTTTTTTACAAGCCCCAGCAACTCCATGGGCCAGTACCATTTAATTTCCATAGCCAGGGCCCTCCTTAGATGCCTTACGTGGAAAAACCCGACCCATAATATTGCCTGCCAGGGCGGGGACTGCAGTCATAAAGCAGTGGAGCAGGGCAACGGTCTGGTCCAGGACATACACCATGGGCAAATAGCAGACAAAGCAAGCCAGGGGAAACAGAGGGCACAGACCCCGGCGCCTGCCCAGAGACAGCCCGGCACACAGACTTGCAACGGGCAGAATAAAAAGGGGATAGACAATACCGGTGAGGGCAGGAAAATCCGTCCCCACCGCCCGCTCAATCCCCCGCAACGCCAGGGGGACGACCGCGCACAGCACCAGCACAAAGGGCAGGTAGGGCACCGTCTCCCGCCACTTCAGAGGAGAGGGGCCAGGCGCCAGGCCCAACAGCTCCCGCAGCTGGGACAGCTCCACATACCAGCCGATCCACCGGCCCAGCCAGATAAGGACATACAACAGGGCCAGCAACCCCTCCCAAGCCAGCACCCCTGTCCAGTCCAGAGTAATCTCCAGCTCCACCACCAGCAAGGCGAACAGAGCAGCGGTGACGGCAAAGTGTCCCGCCGAGCGCAGCAGCAGCTCCCGCCCACTTTCGGCAAAGGGCTGGGTGGCCACTCCCGCCACAACACCCAGTCCGGCACAGGCCAGCAGGGCCAGAGGGGGACATTCCCGGCTATTGGTCACATAAGGCACCCATACCACACCCACCAGCAGACCCAGGCCGCCGCCGGCTATAATGCGAACCAGCCAGTTCTTGTTCCTCCCTCTCATCTCCCCCGCCCCCTCTCCAACTGCAGTGTCTGCTTAATTTTCTTCACATACCGCCGGGATGCGTAGACATACACCCCACCGGTTAGAGTCATGCGGATAGTACCCGCCAGGGACAGATCCAGAGCGGCTACCCTGTCCAGGTTGACAATCTCTGAATTGGAGATGCGTACAAACCTCCGCCTGTCCAGCCGTTCCTCCAGTTCGTAGAGCCGCAGCCCCACTGTATATACTCCTCCCTTTGTCTGGGCACAGACTCCCTTGCCCTGGGTATAAAACCGGAGAAACTCCCCCTGGGGCAGAAAGAGCGCCTGCTCCCCCGTCCACACCTGAATGGGGTCCAGGGAGAGTCCGGCCAGTTCCAGGACCAGCTGCTGAAGATCCGGGCTGTCCGCTCCGGCCAGAATCACAACCTTAGGCTCTCCCCGTCCCGGCTCTATCTTCAGTTCCACATCCATACCGCAGCCCCCCTCCCCTCCCACGCTTCCTTCTGGTTCCAGTATAGTCTCTCTCTTTTCCTCCGTCCAGCCCTTTGAGACGGTCGGTCGTTTTCCCGGAACAGTCGGCAGGCTATTTCCCCGTTGACAGCGGCCCGGCAGTGGGCTACAATGTTAGGCGTATCCCTGCCCCGATAGCTCAGCAGGATAGAGCGTCCGCCTCCTAAGCGGAAGGCCGCTGGTTCGAATCCAGTTCGGGGTGCCAGGCCGGAGCAAAGTTTCCTTTGCTCCGGCTTTTTTGTTCCGGGCAAAGAAGATCCAATCTGCCCCTACTCCTGTGCTTCCGGGGAAGTCTGTGGTTTTACTTTCCTGTTCTGGGAACCTTTTTCCCTCCCGCCCGTCTAAAATAAAAAAACTACCGGGAGGCACAGGCCTGTGAAAAAAGTTTCCCTGTTTCTAATTGGCATCCTTCTCCTGATTTCTCTGTCCGGCTGCGGAGATGCCGGTTTTATTTCCAGTGAAAGGGAAGCGGACATACATAAGCGTCCTGTCTCCCATCAGTCCCCCGACTATCCCCCTGTTATCATGGTGGAGGGCCTTATCTATTTGTACCAACCCCAGCCTGTCCCGGGAGAGGTGGAGGAGAGTGCCGTCATCGGTTACACCAGCTCCTATACCGATACCTTTCCTACCAGGGACGGAGAGACCAACTTCAGCCGGGAACTGGGCCTGCCCTATGCCCGGGTGGAGGAGGGAATTGCTCTGCTGTACCAGGAGGAATGGCGGCTGTGCACACCATACAACGGCTGATCTGGCTTTGCTGAGGCCCCAAATTTCTTCCTCATTTTTCCAAATAACATCATGCTTCTAACCGCCGCCCCCAGCTCCTTTCACCCACCTTGACGGTCCTGGTGCCCGGGTCTATAATGGGAAAAAACGGCGCCGCCGGGAGCAGCTGCCGTCTGAAAGGAGCCTATTTTTATGAGTGAGCAACGCCTTCCTCGCTGCACCGACTGCGGCATATTCAGCTGCCGGGACCGGGACAAGGAGTATCCCGGTTTCTGCACCACTACCCATGAGACTGATCCGGCAGAGCTGGAGGAACTCAACCATCTGTACGGCGGTGACAGCCTGGACGGACGCATGGCCCGGACGGCGGCCCAAATTGAAGGGCGCTACTATTGCCAGAAGACCCGGGTGGAAGAGACCGTCATGTTTATCCAGCAGATGGGCTTTCAAAAGGTGGGGATCGCCTCCTGCCTTGGGCTGGTGGATGAGGCCCGAACTTTTGCCAAAATTTTAAAACATAATGGAATCCAGTATGTCAGCGTGGTGTGCAAGGTGGGCGGCCAGGACAAAAAAGAGATGGGCATCGCGGAAGAGGACAAGATCTGCCGGGGCGGCCCGGAGACCATGTGCAACCCCATTCTCCAGGCCAGAATTCTCAACCGGGAACACACGGATTTCAACGTTCTCATTGGCCTGTGCGTAGGTCACGACGCCCTGTTTATCCGCCACTCCCAGGCTCCGGTAACCGTTCTGGTGGCCAAGGATCGAGTGCTGGGCAACAACCCCTGTGCCGCCCTCTACAGCGGATACTATAAGCGTCTTTACGAGAAATAATCCCCCATACGGAAAGCAGGGGGCCGCCTGAAGCGGTTCCCTGCTTTTTCTACCTGTCTCCCAAAAGGCGGCAAACCTTTCTGTGTAAGCTGCCCGCCGCCACAGAGATCCCCATGGGAGCCAGCGCCTTTGCCAGCTTCTCCGCCCGGGCCCAGTCCTCTTCAGTCTCAACCTGGTTAACAAATACCACCTCTGCCAGCCTCTCCGCCCCAATGGCCCCGGCTACCAGTTCCGGGGTCACCCGGGTATCCAGCGCCGCCCCCGTCAGGCGGCAGAAGACCTCCGGGCGGTGGACTGTCTCCGCCACCCGGGCTCCAAACCCTGACGCCCCCACCACACAGACCACCCGCCTGCTCTCCGGCGGGATAACCGGCTCATGGGGGGCGTGGGCTTTCATGGGCAATTGACGGGAGCCGTCGGCCTCAACCAGCACATAATCCGCCAGCTTTTCCAGCCGGGCCATAGGCAGGGCAGCGGCGGTGAGTTTTCCCTCCGGCCCCCCCTGCTCGCCTGCGCACACCAGCCCCTCCCGGGACAGCAACACCCCCAGCTCTGCCTCCGAAGAACCAGTATACAGTGGTATCCCTTCAAAGGGCCGGATGTGGGTGGTGGTGCACAAAATGACCCGCCCGGGCAGTTCCTCCCCCAGAGTCCGCAGCAGCGTGGTCTTGCCTCCGCTGCCTATCACTGCCGTTACACCCCTGTCTATGTTCAACAGCCGGAAAAGCTCCATGTGTGTCCCACTCCCTCACTGCCGCCCCGAAAAGCTGGCGTCTCCATTGACTTGCGCGACAAAACAATGTATAATATATCGTCGTTATCTATTATAAAATACAACGACAAAAAGCGCAAGATGGGGTGCAAAAAATTATGACAGTAGATGCAAGAGGAAAAGCCTGTCCCCAGCCCGTAGTCATGGCCCTGCATGCTTTGGCCGAGCTTCCGGCGGGAGAAGAGCTGGACGTATTGGTGGACAATGACGCAGCAGTACAGAACCTGTGCCGGATGGCTGCCCAGAAAGGCCGCAGCGCGGCAGTAAGCCAGGAGGAAAACTTTTGGCACGTATGTATCGGTGAGGGGGCCGTAGACCCTCAGGCCGCCAGTCTTCCTCAGGTGGACTGCTGTGGCCTGTCCGCTCAGGCCGCAGTGGTTGCAGTGGGCACCGACGTAATGGGGCGGGGTAGCGATGAACTGGGTCGGGCCCTGGTTAAGAGCTTCCTTTACGCTCTGGCCCAACTGGAGGTTCCTCCCCGTACGCTACTGTTTTTTAACGGCGGGGCCAAGCTGACAGTGGAGGGCAGCCAGTCTCTGGAGGATCTGCGCACGCTGGAAGCCGCTGGGACAGAGATTCTCACCTGCGGCACCTGCCTGGATTTCTATGGTCTGAAGGACAAGCTGGCCGTGGGCAGCATTACCAACATGTACCGCATTGCCCAGATTCTCACGGAAGCTGACCGGCTGGTTAACCTATGATTTACCTCAACAACGCCGCCACCACGCTGCAGAAACCCCCCTGCGTGGCCCAGGCGGTGCTGGAAGCCATGAACAGTCTGGGAAACTGCGCCCGGGGTGCCCATACGGGGGAGCTGTCCGCCGCCCGCACGGTCTTTCAGACCCGGGAGGCACTGGCCCGGCTGTTGGGCTTTTCCCACCCGGAGCGGGTGGTTTTTACCGCCAACGCCACCCAGGCACTAAACACCGCCCTGTTGGGTCTGCTCAGGCCGGGGGACCATGTGATCGCCACTGACTGGGATCACAACTCGGTGCTGCGCCCCCTCTACCGCCTGGAGAAGGAGGGGGATGTGGCACTGGATTTTCTCCCCGCCGACCGGCAGGGACGGCTGCTGTACCAGAAGCTGGAGGGCTTGCTGCGCCCCAACACCAGGCTTCTGGTGGGTACCCACGCCTCTAACCTCACAGGCAACCTGCTGGATTTGGAGCGGATGGCCGCCTTCGCCCGGGCCCACGGCCTTCTTTTCCTGTTGGACACCGCCCAGACGGCGGGCAGCACCCCCGTCCATATGGAGAAGATGGGGGTGGATGTGTTGTGCTTCACCGGACACAAGGGCCTCATGGGCCCCCAGGGCACCGGTGGTCTGTGCATCTCCCCCTCTGTGGATCTGCGGCCCCTGCTCACCGGAGGTACCGGTGTGCGCTCCTTTGAGCGGGGACAGCCGGAAGAATACCCTGACCATCTGGAGGCGGGCACCCTCAACGGCCATGGACTGGCCGGTCTGGGGGCAGCGGTGGAGTTTATTCTGAAGACGGGAGTGGAGGCCATCCACGCCCATGAGCTGGAACTGACTACTCAATTTGTCCGGGGACTGCAAGAGATTCCCGGCGTCACAGTGTACGGAGATTTCTCCGGGGATCGGGCGGCGGTGGTGGCCCTGAACCTGGAGGGCTGGGACCCCGCAGCGGCGACGGACACCCTGTCCCGGGACTATGACATTGCTGTGCGTCCCGGTATCCACTGCGCCCCCCGGATGCATCAGGCCCTGGGTACCCAGGACTTGGGCTGTGTGCGCTTCTCCTTTGGCTGGTACACCACCCGGGAGGACATCCACACAGCTCTGGCCGCCCTGAAGGAGATGTCACAGCCCTCATGAGAGCGAAAATGTCTAAATTGGTCGTCACCTTTCCCACCACCACCGCCGCCTTGAGGTGGGAACGCAGGTGCCAGACACTAAATATCCCGGGACGGCTGATTCCCGTCCCCGTCACTATTACCGCCGACTGCGGCCTTGCCTGGGCCATGCCCCCGGAAGCCCGGAACCGGCTGGAGGAGGTGGCGGAGCTGGAACGTTCTGCCTGCCTGGCGATGGAGCTTTAAAACACAAGGAGGAACCCACACCTATGCTTGTTGTAATTCGCGGGGCGGGGGACATCGCCACAGGGATTGCCCTGCGGCTTTACCGCGCCGGTTTTCACCTGATTCTCACAGATCTTCCCCGGCCCACGTCTATCCGCCGCACCGTCTGCTTCTCCGAAGCTATCCGTCTGGGTGAGACCCGGGTGGAGGATGTGACTGCCCGTCTGGCCCACTCTCCCCAGGAGGCGGCCCGTCTGGCCCGGGAAGGAATTGTAGCCGTACTGGCCGATCCGGAGGGGGCCTGCATCCCCACCCTGAAACCCGATGGGGTGGTGGGCGCCATCCTGGCCAAGAGGAATTTGGGCACCCGACTGGATATGGCTCCCGCTGTGGTGGGAGTGGGGCCCGGCTTCACTGTTGGGGTGGACTGCCACGCGGCGGTGGAGACCATGCGCGGCCACACCTTGGGCCGGGTGCTCTACACCGGCTCCCCCCTGCCCAACACCGGGGTGCCGGGCAACATCGGTGGTTATACCTCAGAGCGGGTGCTGCGGGCTCCGGCAGAGGGGATTTTTGAGCCGAAGATGGAGATTGGGCAGCAGGTGAAAGCAGGGGAGGTGGCCGCCCTGGTGGACGGCAAGCCCATGCTGTGTACCATCGACGGCTGCCTGCGCGGGCTGCTCCAGGCGGGCGTACCTGTGTTTGAGGGCATGAAGTGCGGGGACATCGACCCCCGGTGCAAACCGGAGCACTGCCTGTGCGCCTCGGACAAGGCCCTGTCGGTGGGAGGTGGCGTGTTGGAGGCCCTGCTCCACCTCACCCACGCCCTGGAGGGATAAGCATGGACAACATTCAACTGACCAAGCTGGCCGAGTGTGCCGGCTGCGGTGCCAAGGTGGGCGCCGGAGAGCTGTGCAAGCTGTTGGAGGGGCTGAAGGTTCATCAGGATTCCAACCTGCTGGTGGGCTATGACCGCAGTGACGATGCCTCCGTCTACCAGATCACCGATGAACTGGCCCTGGTACAGACGGTGGACTTCTTCCCCCCTATTGCCGATGACCCCTATACCTTCGGCGCCATTGCCGCCGCCAATGCCCTGTCCGATGTATACGCCATGGGTGGGGAACCTAAGCTGGCCCTCAATGTCATGGCCGTACCCGAAGATATGCCCAAAGAGGCAGTCCATGCCATCCTTCGGGGCGGCTATGAGAAGGCCTATGAGGCGGGCGCCATTATCACCGGCGGCCACAGTATTTATGATAAGGAACCCAAATACGGCATGGCGGTCACCGGCTTCGTCCATCCCCGCAGGCTTCTCACCAATTCCGGCGCCCAGCCCGGGGACGTACTTGTCTATACCAAACCCATTGGCATTGGGGTTTTGACTGCGGGTATCAAAGGGGGACTGGCCGACCAGGACACAGCCCGTATGGCTGAGGGGCTGATGATGACCCTGAACAAATATGCCCGGGACGTCATGGTTCGCTTTGCTGTCCACGCCTGCACAGATGTCACCGGCTTTGGGGTACTGGGTCACCTGCTGGAGATGGCCCAGGGCAGCGATGTGGAACTCCATTTGGAACTGTCCGGCTTGAAGCTGATTCCCCAGGCCCTGGAACTGGCCCGGCTGGGGGTGCTCCCCGCAGGACTGTACCGCAACCGCCACTTTGCCCAGGACTGGGTGGACGAGGGGTCAACAGAGCTGGCCCGGCAGGATCTGCTCTACGATCCCCAGACCTCCGGCGGGTTGATGATTGCCGTAGCTCCCCAGGACGCCCCCGCCCTGCTGGAAGCCCTGAGCGCCGATCCCCGGGTGCCCGCCCCCCAGCGAGTGGGACAGGTGGCCCCCTATGCGGGGGGAAAACGCATCTTTTTGGTTTGAGGAGGCCCTTATGGACGATCTGCATCTGATATCCCGACTGGTTCAAGCCCTGGAAACGGGGGAACAGGCTGTTTTGTGTGCTGTGATAGACAGTGCCGACTCGGCCCCCCGGGGGGCCGGAGCCAAAATGGCCCTGCTCTCCGACGGCTCCTTTCTGGGTACCGTAGGGGGAGGGACAGTAGAGCATCTGGCCCAGATCCGCTGCGGCCGCATTCTGGCCGGGGATGAAGAGCCGGGCACTGCCCGGTACGACCTTGGCGGCGAGGGGAGCGACACCGGCATGGTGTGCGGCGGCACGGTGACACTGTGCTTCTTGTCTGTAACCTCTGCCCTCCTGCCTGCCCTGCGATCCCTGTCCGCCTGGCTGGAGGCGGGCAGCCCCTGCTGGCTGTCCCTGGCCCTGGAGGGGGACTCCCCCGCTTTGCAGGTATACGACGGGGAGACGCCGCCCCCCGCCCTGGAGGGGCGGCCCATAGATCGGCCCCTGCTTCAAAACGGTCTTTACTCCGAGCCCATGGGCCGGGACGGGGTGCTCTATCTCTTCGGCGCGGGCCATGTGGGCCGGGCCCTGGCTCCTCTGCTGGCCCAGGTGGACTTCCGGGTGGTGGTCTTTGACAGCCGCCCCGAGGCCCTGGATCCCCACTTTTTCCCAGGGGTACAACAGGTGGTGCAGGGCTCTTTCTCCCAGATATCCGACGCCGTCTCCGTCACGCCCCGGGACTATGTGGTGGTTATGACCCCCGGCCACGGCGCTGATCTGGAGGTACTGTGTCAGGTGATGGCATGCTGCCCCCGGTATGTGGGGTGTATGGGCAGCCGAAAAAAGCTGGCCTTCATTCGGGAACATTTGACCAAGCGCGGCTTCTCCCAGGAGGAAATTGAAAGCCTTCACCTGCCCATCGGCCTGTCCATCCAGGCCGAGACGCCCAAGGAGATTGCCGTTAGTGTAGCCGCCGAGCTCATTGCTTTCCGCGCCCAGGCGCTGCATGGGCCAAAAGGGACCTCCTGTCCCGCCTGACCTCTCTGCCCGGAGCATTCCTGCTTGCCGGTGGAGCGGTTCCGCCGGCAAGCTCTTTTGGTTGACGTGATTATTTTTGAGTATAACGCCTCTTCCATTCCGGAGGAGCAAAATAAAAAGAAAAGAGGTCTTACTTATGAAATGCAACCCCCTGTTCACCAAGATCCTGGCCCTTGCCATGGCGGCGGGATTGCTGGCCGGCTGCTCCAGCCAGCCCGGAAACGTCTCCTCCTCCGCCCAGAGCGGACAGGACTCCCAGGAACAGCCAGTGGAACTGATGGTCTTTGCCGCCGCCTCCATGACCGAAACCTTGGAAGATATTGCTCAGCTGTATCAAGATGTGGCCCCCCACGTCACCTTGGTCTTTAACTTCGCTTCCTCGGGGGATCTGCTCACCCAGATTACTGAGGGGGCCGACTGCGACCTGTTTATTTCCGCCGCCCCCAAGCAGATGAACGCCATGGACGGCTCCCTCATTGGGGACACGGAAAAGAACCCCGACGGGCTGGACCTTATTGTCACCGACAGCCGCATTGATCTGTTGGAGAACAAAGTCGCCCTGGCCGTCCCCGAGGGCAACCCCAAGGCTATCCAGAGCTTTGACCAGTTGGCTGCGCTGCTCAAGAGCGGGGATGTGTTCCTGGCCATGGGCAACAGTGACGTGCCTGTAGGCCAGTACACCCAGAAGATCTTTGCCTACTATGGCCTGGATGAGGCTGCCATGGCCGATGCCGGGCTGCTCACCTACGGCTCCGATGTGAAGGAGGTCACCACCCAGGTGTCCGAGGCCGCAGTGGACTGCGGCATCATCTACGCCACCAACGCCTTCTCCGCCAAGCTGGAGGTGGTGGATGGGGCCACCGCCGAGATGTGTGGTCAGGTCATCTATCCCGCCGCCGTGCTGAAGGACAGCGCCCACCCTGAGGAAGCTCAAGCCTTTTTGGACTACCTTACGGGGGAGGATGCCGGTGCCGTCTTTGAGGGCGTGGGCTTTACCCCTCTGATCTGAATCCGGCCCCACCGGGAGGGACATCCCTCCCGGCGGCTGATTCCGCTTTTATGGGAGGTGCTTTATGGACTGGTATCCCCTTTATAATTCTCTGCGCATCGCCGCCATCTCCACCGTTATCATCTTCTTTCTGGGAATCCTGGCAGCCTACTATGTGGCCCGAGCCCCCCGGCTGGTGAAGGGGGTTCTGGATGTGGTGTTTACCCTGCCCCTGGTTCTCCCCCCCACCGTGGTGGGCTACTTGCTGCTGCGGATTCTTGGCCCTAAACGTATTATAGGGGCTTGGTTTTTGGAGCACTTTGATTTAAAATTGACTATGACCTGGTGGTCGGCCATCTTTGCCACCACAGTGGTCATCTTTCCTCTGATGTACCGCACCGCCCGGGGAGCCTTCGAGAGCTTCGATGAGACGCTGGCCGACGCCGGGCGCACCCTGGGCCGCTCCAACACCTGGATCTTTTGGCGGGTGCGGATGCCCTGCTGCCGTCAGGGCATTCTGGCCGGGACAGTGCTGGCCTTTGCCCGGGCCCTGGGGGAATACGGCGCCACCTCCATGATCGCCGGCTATACTCCCGGCCGCACGGCCACCATCTCCACCACCGTCTATCAACTCTGGCGCACTGACAACGACACATTGGCCTTCCGATGGGTGATGGTAAACCTGGCCATTTCCGCAGTGGTGCTGCTGGCGGTAAATATGCTGGAGCGCCGGGAGAGGAGGCGAAAGCCCACATGGTCCTGAGCGTAGACATTGAAAAGACCGTGGGAGATTTTCACCTACAGGTCAGGTTCCAGGCGGACAAGGAAATCCTGGCCCTGCTGGGGGCCTCCGGCTGCGGCAAGAGCATGACCCTCAAGTGCATTGCCGGCATCCAGCAGCCCGACCGGGGACGGATTGTACTGGGGGACCGGGTGCTCTTTGACAGTCAGGCCCACATTGACCTGCCTCCCCAGAAGCGCCGGGTGGGCTATCTCTTCCAGCAGTATGCCCTGTTTCCCCACATGACGGTGGAGCAGAACATCCTCTCCGGCGTGCGGGAGGGCTCCCGGGCCCGGCGCCGGGCGGCGGTGGAGGAGATGGTACATACCTTCCGCCTGGAAGGGCTGGTGCATCTGCGCCCCAGCCAGCTTTCCGGCGGACAGCAGCAGCGAGTCGCCCTGGCCCGGATTTTAGCCGGACAACCGGAACTGCTGCTGTTGGACGAGCCCTTCTCCGCCCTGGACGAGTATTTAAAATGGCAGCTGGAACTGGAACTGGCCGACACCCTGAAAGTCTTTCCCGGCGGTGCCCTTTTTGTCTCCCATAGCCGGGATGAGGTCTACCGCCTGTGCGACACGGTATGTGTGCTGACCAATGGGAAATCCGGCCCCAAGGAGACGATCCGAGAACTGTTTGCCTCCCCCGCTACGGTGGGGGCAGCCCTCATCTCCGGCTGCAAAAACATCTCCCCAGCTACTCCAACCCCCCACGGGCTGCTCTGCTCCGACTGGGGCGTGACTCTGCACACCGCCCAGCCCGTCACCTCTCAGACCCGCTATGTGGGCATCCGGGCCCACTACTTCACGTTGGAGGGAAGGGAAAACCCCATCCCCTGCCGGGTCAGCCGGGTGGTGGATAATGTGTTCTCCACTGTGGTCATGCTCTCCACCCCGGGGTCGGGCTCTTTGCGCCTGGAGATGGAGAAGGACCGCTGGGCCGCCCTGAACAACCCTCAGCAGCTGACGCTGTATATCTCCCCTCAAAATGTGATGCCTTTAACGGAGTGATGCACCCATGCTGGATACACAAGGAAGAGCCATACGCTACCTGCGCCTGTCCGTCACCGACCGCTGCAACTACCGCTGCCTGTACTGTATGGGGGAGGACGGCGTGGCCAAGCTGCCCCACAGCGCCATCCTCACCTTTGAAGAACTGGAGGAGATCGCCCGGGCGGCGGTGGCCTGCGGGGTAAAGAAGATCCGCCTCACCGGTGGGGAGCCCCTGGTTCGCCGGGATCTCCCCCGGCTGTGTCGCCGCCTGCGGGATATCCCCGGGCTGGAAGAGCTGGACATGACCACCAATGCCAGCCTCCTGCCCCAGTATGCCCAGGCGCTGAAGGCTGCGGGATTGGACCGGCTGAACATCAGTCTGGACTCCCTGGCCGAGGATACTTTCGCCTGCCTCACCCGCCGGGGAACCCTGAAGGAGGCCCTGGCGGGACTGGAAGCGGCAGAACAGGCCGGCTTTACCGGCACCAAGCTCAACGCGGTGCTCATCGGTGGGATGAACGACCGGGAGATTCCTACTCTGGCCGCCCTGGCCCGGGACAGGGACTACAGCGTGCGTTTTATTGAGCTGATGCCCATTGGGGAGTGTGCTCGCTGGCCCCGGGAGCGCTTTCTCCCCGCCCAGGCGGTGCTGGACGCCCTTCCGGGGCTGGAACCGGCCGGGGTATCCGGGGTTACTGAACTGTACCGCATGCCCGGCTGGGTGGGGACAGTGGGCCTTATCCGGCCCATGAGCCACCACTTCTGTGCCGCCTGCGATCGGATCCGGGTGACGGCAGACGGGATGCTCAAACCCTGCCTTCACTCCGCCCTGGAGCTGCCTCTGCGGGGGCTGCACGGCCAGGCGCTGGAGCAGGCCATCCGCCAGGGCATTCTGTCTAAGCCGCAGAGCCACCACATGGACACCTGCCGGCCCAGCCAGAGCCTGCGGGGCATGAACGAAATTGGAGGATGACACCCATGGAATTGACCCACTTTAACGAACAGGGCCGGGCCCGGATGGTCGACGTGTCAGAGAAGGCCGTCACCCACCGCACTGCCCGGGCGGCGGGACGGGTGTGGATGAATCCCGAGACGCTGGCACGGGTACGGGCCGGCAGCATGGCAAAAGGGGACGTGCTGGCGGTAGCCCAGGTGGCGGGTATTCTGGCTGCCAAGCGCACCTGGGAACTCATTCCCATGTGCCATCCCATTCCCCTTACTTCCATTGACATCTCCTTTGCTTTTGAGGAAAATGCCCTGGATATCCAGGCCCAAGTAAAGTGCAGCGGGGAAACCGGGGTGGAGATGGAGGCGCTTACCGCCGTATCTGCAGCGGCCCTGACTGTATATGACATGTGCAAGGCAGTGCAGCGGGACATGGTCATCGACCGGATCCGCCTGCTGGAAAAGACAGGAGGCAAGAGCGGCGTATTCCGCCGGGAGGAGGACACATAAGGGCAGACCCCCTGTAGGACTGTCCGTACCGGCCAGCAAACCCAGCCTTTATCCCCCGGCACACCTGCATATTGGCCGAAACCTGCCTGGGCGCGGCGCAGGCATAGGGGAAAGGGTCGTTTGACGGAACAAACCATTTTAGTAGTAGAGGAGCGCGCAACATGAAACTCATTCCAACTGAGCAGGCAGTGGGCCACGTCCTCTGTCACGATATGACCCAGATTATTCCCGGGGTGAGCAAGGGCCCCCGGTTCCGCAAGGGCCATGTGGTGACACAGGAGGATATCCCGGTTCTGCTGTCTATGGGCAAGGAGAACCTGTATGTATGGGAGATGGAGCCCGGGATACTCCACGAAAACGACGCCGCCCAGCGGCTGTGCGCCCTGTGCCTGGGGGAGGGTATGGAGCGCAGTGAGGCCCGGGAGGGCAAGATCGAACTCACCGCCGCCCGGGACGGGGTCTTCCTGGTGGATACCCAGCGTCTCAATGCCGTCAACTCCATCGACGACATTATGATTGCCACCCGGCGAAGCGGTGGGGCCGTTCACAAGGGGGACAAGCTGTGCGGCACCCGGGTCATCCCCCTGGTTATCCCGGAGGAGAAGCTTCTCAGGGCTGAGCAGGCGGCCGGAAACACCCCTCTGCTGTCCCTGCTTCCTTATAGGCTGAAGAGGGCTGCCGTCATTACCACAGGCAGCGAGGTGGCCAAAGGCCGAATTTCTGACAGCTTTACCCCTGTTATCCAGAAAAAGCTGGCCCCCTTCGGCATTGAAATGACCCAGCACACCGTGGTGGACGATGAGATGGACCACCTCCTCTCCGCTCTGGAGCAGATGCGTGCAACGGACGTAGACATCATCCTGTGTACGGGCGGCATGAGCGTGGATCCCGACGACAACACCCCCGGCGCCATCCGCCGCAGCGGGGCCGATATCGTCACCTACGGCGCACCGGTGCTGCCCGGAGCCATGTTTCTGCTGGGCTACTACGGGGATGGCCGGCCGGTTCTGGGTCTGCCCGGATGCGTAATGTATGCCGCTGCCACCATTTTTGACCTGGTGCTGCCCCGCATCGCCGCGGGCGTGCGCCTTTGCAAACAGGACTTTGTGGTGCTGGGCGAGGGAGGGCTGTGTCTGGGCTGCAGCCCCTGCACTTACCCCCACTGCACCTTTGGACGGTAGGAGGAAGGAACCATGTATACTGCCAAGGTGATTACTGTCAGCGACCGCTCCGCCCGTGGGGAGCGTCCGGACGGAAGCGGCCCCGCCCTGCGAGAGATGCTGGAGCAGGCGGGCTATCAGGTGGGAGACATCTGCATCGTTCCCGATGAACAGCCCGTCATTGAGCAGGCCCTGCTCCGGGCGGTGGAGGAGGACGCCGCCCTTATTGTCACCACCGGGGGCACCGGCTTCTCCCCCCGGGACGTGACTCCAGAGGCCACCCTGGCCGTGTGCCAGCGGCTAACCCCCGGTATCCCCGAGGCCATGCGGGCGGCCTCCATGGCCATTACCCCCCGGGGCTGCCTGTCCAGGGGGGCAGCGGGGATTCGGGAGAAGAGCCTTATTGTCAATCTGCCCGGAAGCCCCAAGGCCGCCCGGGAAAACCTCCAGGCAGTGCTGACCCCCATTGAGCACGGCCTGCAGATGCTCCGGGGCGGCCCGGCCGACTGCGCCGCACAGCCCTGATCCGCTTACAAAAGCGCTCCCCCGTCCTGCCTTCAGGCAGGACGGGGGAGCGCTTACTTATATTTACAGATAAAGCAGCGTCAACGTAACAGCCGCAAAGACAACAGCCAGCAGCATAAGTACTTTATCCCGAAAGACCACCTCTACAGGGTCCCCGTCAGAGTCCCCCTCCACCACCATGCTGTAGCGCAGGCAGATGCACATAACCAGAGGTACCGTCCACATCAGCCCCTCTCCCCGATCCACACTCCACAGGGAGTAAAACACAACCGCCAAGGTCAAACACATCTGCATGTTCTGGGTGAGAAACTCCGGGTTATAGTACTGCAGCACCTGCCGGCCCGTTCCCCCAGAGGTACGCAGTTCCCCCCGCCGCTTGCTCAGCCCCATATAGAAAGACAGGGAGGTCACTGTAAGGTAGAGCCAGCCCGACGCTGCAATTCCTGTCACCGCCGACCCCAGCAGTACCCGCAGGAGAAAACCGGAGACCAGAATGGCAATGTCCAGAATGGGCACATTCTTCAGCCCCAGGCTGTACCCCAGGTTCAGCACAAAGTATGTCCCCAGGCACAGCCAACTCTCCCAGGAAAAGCGGCACCACAGGGCCAGGCCCAGCAGCACCGCCGCCAGCGCCACAGCCACTCCCTGGGCCTGCTTCACGGACACCGCCCCGCTGGCAATGGGACGGCGGCACTTGGTGGGATGCTGCCGGTCCCGCTCCACATCCCGGATGTCATTGACTATATACACCAAAGAGGCCAGGGCACAGAAGGCCACAAAGGCACAGGCGGTTCGCCCCAGCAAAAAGGGCTCCAGCAGCCGCCCGCTGAACACCAGGGGCAGCAGCACCAGGATATTTTTCACGCAGTGCTTGGGCCGCAGCAGCCGAATCAAGTCTCTCATTCTGTCACCTCGTTATAAACCGGGCCAGCTCCAGGTAGCCGGGGACGTTCAGCGCCGCCTGGCATATCACATAGCACCATACCAGGCCCTCTGTCCACCTGACCTCACGACCCTCCGGCCCCCGTTTCAAGGCCAAGGCCACCAGAAGCACCTGGGCGGGCAGGTGGTGCAGGGAGTAGAGGAAGCCCTCTTTCAGGCCGTACTGGATCGCCCCATGAAGGAGCAGATTGCACCCCAGCACCCCCAACGGCGCCCACAGAAGGGAGCTCCGCCGTCCCCGGATGACGCCCCAGGCCAGCAGTCCCACCCAGACCAGGGCGGCGGCCACAATGGGCCAGGGGGCGGAGGGCAAGAAGGACAGGGCGTCCCCCGTCCAGTCTCCAAAGGGGGTGGCCTCCACCGTGTCCAGCCAGAAAGCGGTGGATCCGAAGAAGGCAAAAAACACCCGTTTCAGCAGCTCCAGAAGCCCAAAGCTGTCCCGGAAGCTCTCCGCGCTGCTCAATCCCCCTGAGATAATGCGGGAGAAGAAAAACTCCCCCACCGGCATAAGAGCCGCGACGGCGCAGAAGGCCGCGCCCCCCAGGGCCAGGATGGCCAGCCGCCGCCTGCGGCTCCCCGCCCCCCCCAGCCAGACAATGGCGGCCCACAAGACCGCGTTGGTAATGGTGATCCCGGCGGCACACACCCCCAGGGCCACAGTGGCCGCTCCCTTCCCCTCCCGGGCGTAGTAGAAGGTCATGAGCAACACCAGGGCGGAGAGAATATAGGTCTCCGCCACAAAGGTATAAAACAGCGTGGAGAAGGCCAGGGCATAGGCGGCGCACAGCAGCAGCGCCCGACGCTGGCTCAGGCCGTACTGCCGGCGCAGAATCTTCTCCAGATAAATGCAGGAGAGGATGGACACCGCCATCTGAAAGGCCACCACCACCTGGTAGTGGTCCTTGACGCTGAGGGGACCCAGCACCAGGCCTTCCGCCCGGGTAAACAGACAGGCAAAGACAATAAACAGGGGGTGCTTGATAATCCGGGCGGAGTCGTCCATCTGGGGGGAGTAAAACTCAGTGACGCAGTACACGTCATCGGCGGAAAAGAGCCGGTCGTTGTGCGCCCCCGTCACGTCATAAAAGGGCGTGCTGCTCAACAGGGTGAAGAGCACCAGGTAGAGTGCTGTCAGACAAACGAAAAAGGCCAGGCGCCGGTAAAAAAGGGTTCTGGATTTATCCACGTCCTGCCTCCCACTCCTCTGCCGGCAGGTACCGCACAGCCAGATCCCCCGGCGTCTCATAGTAGTACCGGTTTTCCACCTTCACCGAATCTCCGTCCCACATATATTCCCCATGGGGATAGGCGGGCAGCTCCACTTGCCTTTCTCCCTTTTCCATGGCCTGAACCAGGGCGGCGTCCCGTTCCCGCTCCATACGGCGGATGGGACGGAAAATCCCCATATAGTGGCACAGCACCGCCGCCGCCAGCAGACAGGCTCCTCCCCGAAGGGCCAGGGCGGGCACCCGCCTCTTCCATGGCAGGGCGGTGAGGCAATTACCCGCCGCTATCAGCAGGCACACATAGGACAAATACAGGCACCGGGGCCCGATGGGTTTTACAAACAGCAGGGGAAAGGCGGCCACTGCCGCGCTGACTGTGAAGAACAGCGCCCGGTTCCTCACTCCTCCCGGGGGCAGCCACCGCCAGAAGCCTGCCAGCAAGGCCAGGCCCCAGGCTACTACCCCTATGGGGGTGGCCCACACCCAGGACACCTGGCCCCGGCCGAAGGCAAAGTACAGGCTGCCCAGTACCAATATGCCGGCGGCCAGCCAATCTGGCCAGGAGCGCCGGGAGCGGGCCATCCACACAAGGCCCAGCACAGTCAGGGCTACATACAGCACGGGGCAGCCCGCAATGAGGCAGCGCAGTACCTCCTCCTGATTGTCCCGAAGGGTGCCCAGCAGCCCGGACAGGCCGTCCACCGCTCCGCTCTCATAGCCCCCTTCCCCCTGAAGCACCAGACCGTAGGCCGGGGAAGCAAATAACAGCACCGCCCCTGCCGCTGTCCCGGCAAAGAAAGACATCAGCACCGGAGAAGGCCGCCGCTGCCGCCAGAACTGCCCTGCCATCAGCACCATAGCCGCCCACAGGGCGTATAGGGTGTTGTTTTCCATAAACAGCTGCCCAGAAAAGCCCAGAAGGAACACGGCCGCCCCCCGGGGGATACTCTCTTTTACCCGCTCCCCCGCAAAGGCGGGCCGTACCAGCCACAGGGCCCACAACAGGGTCAGCACCGGGGGAACATAGTTAAAAAAGCCCGCCGCCCAGGGGTAAATCTGGCGGAACATCTCCAGGGGCAGGGCCAGCAGGGCGGCAACACAGAGCAGCACACCCCACAGGGAACGAAAACCCATATGCCGGGCAGCCAGATACGCCGTCCCCAGAGTAAAGCCCGCCCGCATCAGCTCCCGCAGCAATTTCCGGCCCCCGGCGGAGTAGGCCAGGATATTGCCCATAATCCGGCTGTTATAGCTGCCCCAGCCGTCCATGACCGTGCGCACCAGATCCCAAGGCCCCGTGAGCTTGCGCCCCAGCTCCTCCCGGAACCAGTCATCCCCTATCACGGGAAATTGCCAGCAAAGATACAGCAGCAGGCCGAAAAGAACCGTCAGGCCGCCCAGGAGCAGGTACTGCTCCCGGCTCAGGCGCAGGACGGGCCGCCGCCCACCCTTTAGAGCTGCGGCAGAGTCCTGCCTTTCTCCGTTGGTAAAATGATTCCTGTTATGTCTCATTTGGATCCGCGCGGCAGGCCGCGCTACTCCCCCCGTCGTCAAATGCAAACGGAAAGGGCTGGCCAAAGGCATGCCTTTGACAGCCCCAACACGCACTCTAAAAATACCATACTGTCCGCCGCTTTACAATAGATTTCGGGGAAATCCCCGGCAAGGTGCTAAATTCCTCCCTTTCCGGACTTTTCCTCTTTAAAAAAGCCCCGGAGCTCTTTCAGCGCTCCGGGGCCTCCATTCCTATATCTCTCTGCCGAACCTAGAGACCCAGAACCTGGGTAGCAATGGTAAAGTAGATAAGCAGGGACAGGGCATCCACCACTGTGGTAATAAAGGGAGCGGCCATCACTGCCGGGTCAATCCCCACCTTTTCCGCCGCCATGGGCAGGGTGCAGCCCACAATTTTGGCACAGATTACCGTGAGCATCAGGGTCAGGCAGACTACTACGGCCACCGGCACAGTGACCTCCGGCTTATTCATCAGCCAGCGGTCCACCACCATCATCTTCACGAAGTTGGCCGCCGCCAGACAGGACCCGCACAGGCAGGCCACCCGGACCTCCTTCCACACCACCGCCAGCATGTCGCCAAACTCCACCTCCCCCAGAGACAGAGCGCGGATGACCGCCACGGAGGACTGGGAGCCGGAGTTGCCTCCGGTGCCCGAGAGCATGGTAATAAAGGAGGTGAGCACCACACAGGCGGCCAGGGCGCTTTCAAAGTAGGTAATGATCATGCCGCTGAAGGTGGCTGAGAGCATAAGCATCATCAGCCAGGGGATGCGGGAACGCCAGGTTTCAAAAACCCCGGTCTTTAAATAGGGCTTATCAGAGGGGAGGATGGCCGCCATCTTCTCAAAGTCCTCGGTGGTCTCCTCCTCAATAACGTCCATGGCGTCATCAAAGGTGATAATGCCCACCAGTCGGTTCTCCCCGTCCACCACAGGCAGGGCAGATAGGTCATATTTGGAGAACATCTGGGCCACGTCCTCCTTGTCCTCGTGGGTATTCACCGAGATAACATTGGTTTCCATAATGTCGCCGATGTGGGTTTCATAGGAGGACAGGAGCATCCGTTTTACCGTTACCACCCCCAACAGCACCCGGTTGCGGGTCACATAGCAGGTGTAGACTGTCTCCTTGTCCAATCCAACCTTTCGGATGCGGTTAAAGGACTCCTCCACCGTGGCCTCCGGGTGAAGGAAGACAAACTCAGTGGTCATGATGGAACCGGCGGAGTCCTTGGGGTAATTGAGCAGCTGATTTATCTGGCTGCGGGTGGAGGCGTCGGTATTGCGCAGGATACGGGAGACTACATTGGCGGGCATGTCCTCAATAATATCCACCGTGTCGTCCAGATACAGCTCGTCCAGCACCTCCCGCAGCTCCCGGTCGCTCAGGGCCCCGATGAGTTTCTCCTGATCTTCGCTGTCCTCCAAATAGGTGAATACTTCCGCCGCCGTATCCTTGGGCAGCAGGCGGAAGACCAGGATCAACTGCTCTACATCCAGCTCATCCAAAAACTCGGCAACGTCCACCTCGTTCATTTCCAACAGATGCTCCCTGAGCTGGCGAAACTGCTTGCGTTCCACCAGATCCAGCAGCATCTTCAGGTCGTAGTTTTCGTGCATGGTTGCCCTCCCCTTTCGCCTTTGCCGTTTTTTCAAACTTAGGGCACAAAAAACCACAGGGGAAAGGGCCCTTTGAGCCAGACAAGAGGGCGGAGGCCCCATTTGCCTGCTTCAAAGCGCTCTTTTCCACCCTGTGGCTGCACACAAACTGTCCGTTCAGGCGGCTGTTTCAGTCCCCTGCCCGGCCGCGTCCCGCAGATGCCGCGCCCCCTCGGCCCGGCCCGCTCCTGCGGGTTTGTGGCAGCTGTCCCCCCGGTGCCGTTTTCTACTTCGGTCATCCACGCCGGATTCCACTTCCTCTCCTGTCCTGTTCCCGGGAAAACCTCCTGGGCAAGAAACCATTGGTATTATACCATTCTACGGGAATTCCTTGCAAGCGGCCCCGGAGAATTCTTCGTTATTTTTCGGTAAAATTCACGCCCTCCAACTCCAGCAGGGCCCGCTTCAGCTCCAGGCCCCCCGCATATCCGGTGAGCGCCCCTCCGGCGCCTACCACCCGGTGGCAGGGGATGAGAATGGGCAGCGGATTCTTGTGGTTAGCCATCCCCACTGCCCGAAAGCCCTTGGGGCAGTCCACCGCCCGGGCAATCTCCCCATAAGTACGGGTCCGTCCCCAGGGAATCCGCTCCAGCTCCCCCCACACCCGCAGCTGAAAGGCAGTGCCTCGGGGAGACAGGGGAAGGCTAAACTCCCTGCGCTCCCTCCTCAGGTACTCCAGCAGCTCCTCCTTCCCCCGCAGCAGCAAGGGAGTCTCTCTGCCGGCCGTCCCGGGTATGGGCTGGCCGGGCAAATACAGCCGCTCCAGCCCGTTCTCCCCGCCCTCCAGTGCCATGGGCCCCAGAGGGGTGTCAAAGGATAAGACGTCCATCCTTCAGCCCTCCCCTCCGGTATGAACGGTCACCGACGAGGCCCCGTCCACCAGGTTTACATAGGTATGGCCCACCCCGAACTCCACCGGCTGCCCGTCCGCCCCGGTGTAGGTCAGGGGGCTGGCGTGGCTCTCCTTAGACCAGGTAATGGGCTGCTCCACTCCATCGCAGAACAGCAGACCCTCTCCCGTTCCCGTGGTGCGCACGCTCTGCCGCCCGGCGCTGTCTCCCCGGATGGCGTCTACATCGGTAAAGAGTACCACCACGTTCTTCACCATCACCTGCTCCCCGGTGTTGCCGTCCACATAGGGCGCCCCATACTCCTCCACGGCGTACAGGCCGCTTTGGGCGTCGTAGGTGAATACTCCGGTTTTATAGCTGGAGAACTTTACCTCCACCGACAAAACGGCCTCTCCCAAGGCCTTCTCTCCCTGGGCCAGGAAGGACATGGGATATGTATAGCCCTCCCCGTGTTCCAGTGTCACCCGCTTGTAGGTGGGCAGCAGCTCCAAAATGGTCTCCCCGGAGGTGAGGACGCTGTGCTCCAGTCCCATGCTCTTCCGCCTGTCCGCATCCCTCCAGAACAGGGTGCCCTCGTAGGGGCCGTTGACACAGTCCAGAGCCGTCACACCCCAGTCTTGAATGGCATCATAGGCCTGGGGGCTGCCTCCGGCGTGGAGGAAAATGGCGTCATGGCCGTAGGCCAGGGAGACAAAGTAATCCCTGGCGGAGCGCACAGAGCCAATCTCCCCCACTCCCTCTACACTCTGGAATACGCCCAGCATCCGGGTAATGCCCCCCTCGGCCACCACCTCATAGATGATGTCCGCCTGGGCTACCCCCAGCTGGGGCAGAGCCTTCTTCAGATTGTTGAGCATAATGGCCACCGGCCGGTTTTGGCTTATATCGGTGAGGCAGCCCTCCCCGGTCAGGGGGTTGGTGTAGGGCAGCTGAGGCTCCTGCTCCGGTTCCACAGGGGCCAGAACAGAGATGCTGGGCTCCTCCGGTGGGGCGGAAGAGGCCGCCGGCTCCCCTTTTGGCCCGCAGCCACACAAAGCGGCAAGCAGCAGTACGCATATGAGCTTCCCCAGCCGTTTTACCTTCACATCAATTCCCCCTCTGGCATTTTCCTGCAGCATCATGTCCCTGATCTATAATCGTATCATACCGGGTTTTTCCGCTTTCTGTCAACCAGCAGGCAAATAAAAAGCAGAAGTAATTGACCTATGCTAAAATTTGTGATAAGTTTAACAAAGATAGTATCCTTTCTCAAACCACGTCCCCATCAGCACTTGGGGCAGGGGCATTCTCTGCCAGCTCTGTCAACTAAGGAGGAGGAGCAATTTTGAGCCGACTATCAATTGAGACCCCTGACAAGGCCCAGACCGTCTTAAGCGGTCTGTACCGGGATATGGGCCGGCGCATCAGTGCCAGCCAGCCCGGGCTGTGTCCGGTAGACATGTCCCTCAATTTCCTGCGTTTGTGCCATGCGCAGACATGTGGGAAGTGTGTCCCCTGCCGGGTAGGACTGGGTCAGCTGGCGGTTCTGATTGAGCATGTGCTGGACCGCACCGCCACGCTGGAAACTGTGGACTTAATTGAGCGTACCGCCCGGGTCATCGCCGACTCGGCAGACTGCGCCATCGGGTTTGAGGCTGCCAATATGGTGCTCAGCGGTGTGCAGGGTTTTCGGGAGGACTATGAAGAGCACGTCCTCCATGGACGGTGCATCTGCGGCCTGAGCCACCCCGTCCCCTGTGTGTCCACCTGCCCCGCCCATGTGGATATCCCGGGCTATATCGCCCTGGTGCGGGAGGGACGGTATGAGGACGCAGTGCGCCTGATCCGCAAGGACAACCCCTTTCCCGCCGTGTGCGCCTATGTGTGTGAGCACCCCTGCGAGGCCCAGTGCCGCCGCCGCATGGTGGATGACAGTGTAAATATTTGCGGACTGAAGCGGTTTGCCGTAGACCACTCCCCCGACCTGCCCGCCCCCAACCGGGCCCCGGATACGGGAAAGACTGTGGCGGTGATTGGCGGGGGGCCGGGCGGCCTGACCGCCGCCTACTACCTGTCCCTCATGGGCCATACCGTCACGGTGTATGAGCAGCGGCCCAAGCTGGGGGGCATGCTGCGCTACGGCATCCCAGACTACCGCCTGCCCCAGCAGGTGCTGGATCGGGACATCAACCACATCCTCTCCGCGGGCGTACAGGTACATACCGGCGTCTCTGTGGGACAGGACATCTCCATGGAGGAGATCCAGCGCCAATATGACGCCGTCTACATTGCCATCGGCGCCCATACCGACAAAAAGCTGGGGCTTGAGGGGGAGGACACCAAGAACGTACTCAGCGCCGTGGAGCTGCTTCGGGATGTGGGCGAGGGCCGCGCTCCCGACTTCACCGGAAAACGGGTGTGCGTTGTGGGGGGCGGCAACGTCTCCATGGACGCCACCCGCACCGCCCTGCGCCTGGGGGCGGAGCAGGTTACCTGCGTCTACCGGCGACGGGTGGAGGACATGACCGCCCTGGGGGAGGAGATTGAGGAAGCCATGGCCGAGGGGTGCCAGATCCTGCCCCTCCAGGCCCCTGCCCGCATTGAGGCGGACAGCCAGGGGAAGGTGGCCGCCCTGTGGACCCGGCCCCAGCTTATCGGCGCCTACGGGCGGGATGGCCGCCCAAAGCCGGGAGATGCGGCGGAGCAGGAGTTCCGCATCCCCTGCGACTACGTCATTGTGGCCATCGGCCAGGCCATTGAGGCCAAGCCCTTTGAGCCGGTGGGTGTGTCCACCGTGCGGGGCGCCATCCAGGCCGACTTGACCAGTGCGGTGCCAGGGGTGGACAACGTATTTGCCGGCGGCGACGCCGTTTCCGGCCCGGCCACCGTCATCCGGGCGGTGGCTGCGGGCAAGGTGGCTGCCGCAAACATCGACAGCTATCTGGGCTTTGAACACAAAATTCGCTGTCTGGTGGACATTCCCCCCGCTCACCTGACCAGTACGCCCCCCTGCGGAAGGGTCAATCTGAAAAACCGGCACCTGACGGACTACCGAGGCAGCTTCGAGCTGCTCAAGCAGGGCATGACCCCCGAAGAGGCCGCTCAGGAGTCCAGCCGCTGCCTGCGCTGCGACCATTTTGGCTACGGAATTTTCAAAGGAGGGAGGAGTACGGAGTGGTAACTCTTACCATTGACGGCAAAACCGTCCGTGTGCCCCAGGGAACCACTATTCTGGAGGCCGCCCGGACGGCAGATATCCGCATTCCACACCTGTGCTATTTGAAAGGGCTCAACGAAATTGCCGCCTGCCGGGTCTGCTGCGTGGAAGTGGAGGGGGAGCGGGCTATGGTCACCGCCTGCAACAACCCTGTCCAGGAGGGGATGGTGGTTCGAACCAACTCCCCTCGGGCAAGGGCCACCCGAAGGGTCAATGTGGAGCTGATCCTTTCCCAGCACGACTGCAAATGCGCCACCTGTGTGCGCAGCGGAAACTGCCAGCTTCAGGACACGGCCAACGACCTGGGCATCCTGGAGGTGCCCTATGAGACCCAGCTGCCCCAGGGGCTGCGTATGGCCTGGACCACCACCTACCCCCTCTACCACGACTACAACAAGTGTATCAAGTGCATGCGCTGCGTCCAGGTGTGCGACAAGGTGCAGTCCCTGAATATCTGGGATGTGGCCGGCACGGGAAGCCGCACCAATATTGACGTGTCGGGCAACCGGGTTATAAAGGACTCTGACTGCGCCCTGTGCGGCCAGTGCATCACCCACTGTCCCACCGGCGGCCTGCGGGAGCGGGACGACACCCAGCGCGCCTTTGCCGCCCTGGCCGACCCGGACAAGGTAACAGTGGTCCAGGTGGCCCCCGCGGTCCGGGCCGCCTGGGGCGAGGCCCTGGGTCTGCCCCGGGAGCTGGCCACCATGGGCCGCATTGCTGCCTGCCTACGCCGCCTGGGCTTTCAATACATCTTCGACACCACCTTTACCGCAGATTTGACCATTATGGAAGAGGGAAGTGAACTGCTCCGGCGTCTAAAGGACGGCCAGTTGGAGCGCTGGCCCATGTTCACCAGCTGCTGCCCGGGGTGGGTGCGTTTTCTGAAGGGGCAGTACCCCCAGCTTACCGGACAGCTGTCTACCGCCAAATCTCCCCAGCAGATGTTCGGCAGCGTAGCCAAGAGCTGGCTGGCCCAAAAGCTGGGGGTGGAACCGGAACGTATCTTCTGCGTGTCCATCATGCCCTGTGTGGCCAAAAAGGCGGAAAGCGAACTGCCCACCATGGCCACTGCGCAGGGCCCCGACGTGGATCTGGTGCTCACCACCCGGGAGTTTGCCCGCATGGTTCGTTCGGACAAACTCACCCCCGCCCTCCTTCCCGAGGAGCCTCTGGATGACCCCATGGGGGTTTCCTCCGGCGCCGGGGTCATCTTCGGCGCCACAGGCGGGGTCATGGAGGCCGCCCTGCGTACTGCCAGCTATCTGCTCACCGGCGCCAATCCGGATCCGGAGGCCTTTACCGCTGTGCGGGTGGGGCCCGGCCTGCGGGAGGCCACCTATGACCTGGCAGGCACGTCCCTGCGCTGCGCCGTGGTCAGCGGTCTGGGCAACACCCGCCGCCTGCTGGAGCGGCTGCTGGCTGGGAAAGTTCACTACGACTTTGTGGAGGTCATGGCCTGTCCCGGCGGCTGCGTAGGCGGGGGAGGCCAGCCCATTGACAAGGAGGACCGAGAGCTGGGCAGCACCAGGGGCGACCAGCTCTACCAACTGGATCGGAAGGCTCCCCTGCGCTTCTCCCACGAAAACCCCCAGGTTCAGGCCCTGTACCGGGAATACCTGGGACAACCCCTGAGCCATCTGTCTGAACAGCTGCTCCATACCGACCACAAGGGCTGGAACATGCCAGGGGAGGCATAATCGCTTCTCTCACCAGTCTCTGTTGACAGATTGACAGTGAAAGGAGCCCGCCAAGGCGGGCTCCTTTTTATTTCATCACGGCCTGCGCTTTTCCAGCCGAATAACCAGAGCGGTGCTGTCGTCAGTGGCCTGCTGGGGGCTGGTGGTAATCAGCTCCCGGGCCAAATCCTTGGGACTGGCCCCGTCAAAGGCGGAAAGCTTTTCCCGAACCCAGCCGTCCTCCTCCCCGCCGCATACCCCGTCGCTGACCATAAGCACACAGTCTCCCGGCACAAGGCGCAGGGAAAAGCGATCCAGAGGTGGTCCCTCTCCCTCTCCCAGCCCCGCGGGCAGGGAAGTACCGGACAGGCGCTGTACCCCCTCCTTCTTCTTCACATAGGTGGGAGCGGCCCCCAGCTTATACAGCTCCCCCTCCCCGGTAAACAGATCCAGTTCCAGAAGATCCACCGTGGTAAAGCCTCCCGTCTCCTCCCCCCGCAGCGCCAAAGCGGAGGACAGGGTGGACAGAGCCTGCCGAGCCTCCACCCCCGCCTGAAGCAGCTGCTCCAACAGCCGCACTGCCAGGGAGCTCTCCCGATTGGCCTCCGGTCCGCTGCCCATTCCGTCGCACAACAGCACATAGAGTCTGCCGTCAGAACGCTTGAAGTAGGTTCCGGCGTCCCCGCTCACTGTCTCCCCGCTTTTTTTGCGGGCCGCTATCCCCGCTACCGCCATCAGCGGCTCCTCCTGCAGCAGGGACAGGCTCTCCCGCCCCTCCCGCTCCAGGCGCAGGGGTACTCCCAGCAGAGCGGACAGCTCCCCTGTCCGGTTTCCTCGGGCCAGGGCGGCGCAGCCCGCACCCTCCGCTTCTACCCGCAGCATGCCCCGGCTGTCCCGGAACACCGCCGCCCGCACATCCAGGCCCAGTTCCGCGATCTTCTGACGCAGCCTCCGCTCCCCTACTGGATCCGGGACCAGTTCACGGCTCAGCTCCGCCGCCGCCGTCCCCAGCAGATCGGAGAGCTGGAGGTACTGTCGGCACACCGCCTCCCGGCTCTCCTTTACCCGGGCGTTATACTGCCGGCGGTAAAAGAGGGCGGTCAGCTCCTGGTTCACCGCCTCCAAAAAGGCCGGGAAGCGAAGGCAGCGGTCAGCAAAGTGCCTGGGGAAATCCCCTCCTTCCGCCCTGCCCCGCTCCACCATGGCGGGAGTAGCGTCGTTGAGGGCATTAAACGTAGTGGTATAGTCCCGCTTCCAGCAGCGCTCCCGCAGGGAACAACTGCGGCACACCCGGCTGGCCGCCCGATCAAAGACCACAGAGACATCATTGTCGTTCCGAGGGGAACGGAAGGCGGTGCGCAGAGATTCTCCCAGGGTACGGAAGGCCCGGGCCGTGGCCTCCAGCTTCTCCCGCGCCAGCTTCTGCCCCCTCATATCCGCCGGCCCCGCCGGGTCAGGGGCCAGCCATACCCCCAGCCGCCGAAGGGGACGCCGGGGCAGCAGCAGGAAGGCCCCGCAGGCCAGAAATATCTCATACAGTACAGACAGAGGCAGGCCCCGACCCCACAGCGCCAGCATTGTCCCTCCCCCTGCCAGCGCGCAGGCCAGCGCCGACTGAATCCGCCGGCTGCCCCGGCACAGCCCGGCCCCCAGGCCGGCCAGACCCAGGGCCATGGTATACACCGGCGCACCGCCGCCGGCCAAATCCATTCCGCTGCCCAACACCATTCCGGTGACTGCTCCCGGACCCGCTCCCCCCTGCCAGGCAGCACACAGCGCCCCTAAGGCTGCCAGCAGGCCTCCCAGGGAAATTCCCTCCCACAGGTCTATCGGCTCCAGAGCGATAAGTAGGGTGCAAAGGAGTACCAGCACGCTCCCCCGCCCTGCCGGAGATTGCAGCCTGTCCTCCCTGCCCCGATCCAAGGCGGGCAAGGCCTCCCGGTAGCACCAGGCGGCTCCTGTCGCCAACAAAGCTTCCAGCACCAGAGCCGCACTCTCCCGCTCACCCCAGCCCCCCTGGGACAGCAGAATGGACCCAGTAAAGGCGGTAAAGAGGCCCCCCAGCACCGGGACTACCCAGCGCCGCCGAAACCAGCGCAGGTCATAAAAGGCAAAGGTCACCGCAAAGGTAAGTACCGCCGCCGAGGCGTGGCGAAGCCCCTGAGAAAACCCCAGCATGCACAGATACCCAAAGCAGCTGCCCGCCAGGGCCGCTGCCCCCCGCAGTCCGGCCCCTGAAGCGGCCACCATTGCGATCCCAAAGGGGGCACAATCACCCGGCAGAGCCGCCCCCGCCAAAATTGCCGCCAACAGAAAGTGGATAGCTGTCTCTGCCCCCAGACTGACTGCTGAGACAGACAGACGCACCTGTCCTGTCTCCCCCGCCTGTCTGCGCAGCCGGATCAATTTACTCTTCATGGTCTCTTTGGCTGTCATGCCCATATCCTCCGTAGCTTGTCCTGTGGGAATTTGCTCCTATTATATTCCATTTTTTGGAAAATAGGCGTCGAACGAGGGTGGGCGAAGAAGAGGGAATTCTGCCGGCAGAAGGGAAGGGCACAGGGGGGAATTGGGGCTTGTATTTTTGGTGAAAATCGAATACAATGTAAGGTGTATTCATATCAAATCCCTTACCCTGCGGGAAAGGAAGGTAATGCCCTATGAAACTGCAAAACGATCTGGGCGAGATCCGCATCAGCAGTGACGTGTTTACCGCCATCACCGGCAGCGCGGCCACCAACTGCTACGGCGTGAAAGGCATGGCGGTGCGCTCCAAGACCGACGGCCTGGTTCACCTGCTCAAGCGGGCATCCATGGCCAAGGGCGTCAAGGTATATTACAACGAGGACGGGACCGTCTCTATTGAGCTGCACATCATTGTAGAAAACGGGGTCAATCTTATGGCTGTGTGCCGCTCCATTATGAGCGAGGTGCGCTATGTGGTCAGCAAGACCACCGGCGTGGAAGTGGCCTCGGTAGACGTGTGCGTGGACTCCATGCGCTTTTAACCATTCGGAGAAAGGAATTTTGCCGACATGATTCAAAATATTGACGCGGCTGCCTTCCAGCGGATGGTTATCCATGGGGCGGCCGCCATCAGCGCCCAAAAACAGGCCATTAACGATCTGAACGTCTTCCCTGTCCCCGATGGGGACACCGGCACCAACATGTCCCTGACCATTGGCGCCGCCGTACCGGATATGAGCTCCAAGCGCTATGACTCCGTGGGCCAGGCTGCCCAGGGGACTGCCTCCGCCCTGCTGCGGGGTGCCCGGGGCAATTCGGGCGTTATTCTGTCCCTGTTGTTCCGGGGTTTTGCCAAGGCCATTAAGGACAAGGAGATTATGGATGGACGGGATTTGGCCATTGCCCTGGACTTCGGCGTGGCTGCCGCCTACAAGGCGGTGATGAAACCTGCCGAAGGCACCATCCTCACCGTCTCCCGGCTGGCTGCCGCCCGGGCCGCTGGCTTTGCCAGGGAAAACGACAATTTGGAAGCTGTGCTGGAGGCTGCTATTGAGGAAGGGCACAAGGCCCTGGACAATACCATTAACCAAAACCCCGTGCTGAAAAAGGCGGGAGTAGTGGATGCAGGCGGCAAGGGCTTCCTGGTCATCCTCCATGGCATGCTGGATGAGCTGCGGGGCCTGCCTATGCCTGAGCTGGCCCCCGAGGGGGAGGCTCCGGCCGACAAGGCGGAATTTTCCGCCTTTTCCACAGAGGAAATCAAATTCGGCTACTGCACCGAGTTTATCTGCTCCCGGGACAGCAAAAAGGATCCGGAGCTTCTCCGGGGCTTCTGTAATAACCTGGGGGACAGCTTGGTACTGGTGGATGATGACGACATTATTAAAGTCCACGTGCACACCAACGACCCCGGTTTAGTTCTCCAGGAGGCCTTGACCTACGGCGCTTTGCTGAAGGTGAAAATTGAAAATATGCGGGAGCAGCACACTGAGATCCTGGAGGAGGCGGCACAGGCCCAGCAATCCGCCACCCCTGCAAAAGCGGCTCCGGAGAAAAAGTTCGGCTATGTGGCCGTGTGTGCCGGCTCCGGGCTGGAGGCCGTATTTAAGGATCTGGGTGTGGACGGCCTGGTGGGAGGCGGTCAGACCATGAATCCCTCCACCCAAGACATCCTGAAGGAAATTGACGCCACTCCGGCTGAAATTGTCTATGTTCTGCCCAACAACAAGAACATCATCATGGCTGCCCAGCAGTGTATACGCCTGTGCGAGGACAAGAAAGTGGTTATCCTGCCCACCAGGACGGTACCCCAGGGCATCTCCGCCATGCTGGCGGCAGATCCGGAGGCCAGCGAAGAGGACAACACGGCTGCCATGACAGATGCCTTTGCCAAGGTACGCACCAGTGAAATCACCTACGCCGCCCGCAACTCCGATTTTGACGGTTTTGCCATCAAACAGGGGGACTACCTAGCCCTGGAGGAAGGCCAGCTCTTTGGTACCGACCAGGACTTGGAGGCGCTTCTGGACCGGCTGGCCCACTCGGACAGTCACCAGGCAGCAGATTTTGTTTCCATCTTCTACGGTGAGGACGTGACCGAAGAACAGGCCCAGCGGGCAGAGAAAATTTTCTCCGCCGCCTGTCCCAATGCTGAGGTTAACCTCATTCCTGGCGGTCAGCCCGTGTACTATTATATGATTTCCGCCGAATAAATCCGCTGTCCAAAGCCAGCAGAGACAGGCCTGCCGCCTGTCTCTGTTTTTTATTCCTCTATGTCCGTTTATTCACCCCTCAGTCAGTGGAAAAGCTCCCATGTCTGTGGTATAATTAAAAAGTCTATCCCTTGGAGGTGACCTATGAGACCACGTCTCATCCCCATTATTTTGCTGCTGGCTCTGCTGTCGGGCTGCGCCCCGGTTTCAAGCAGCGGAACTTCCCAGTCCCCTTCCCCCTCCTCAGACGAGGAGGAGATCTCTTTCACCGATGATTTGGGCCGCACCGTGTCGGTGGAGCAGCCGGAGCGGGTGGCCTGCCTCATCGGCAGCTTTGCGGATCTGTGGTGTCTGGCCGGAGGAAAGGATCTGCTGGTGGCCACGGCCGACGATACCTGGACCAGTTTTGATTTGGGGCTGGGGGAAGAGGTGGTCAATCTGGGGGGCGTGAAGGAGCCCAATGTGGAACTGCTCCTCCAGACCCGACCTGACCTGGTCATTGCCAGCAGCAACACCGCCTCCCAGGTTGCCTTGTTGGACAGCTTTGAGGATATGGGGCTGACAGTAGCCTATTTCAAGGTATCCAGTTTCCCCGAATATTTGAATATGCTGGAGATCTGCACCCGGCTCACCGGCCAGGCCCAGTGCTATGAGCAGTATGGCCAGGCCCTTCAGGACCAGGTGGACAGGGCCAGGGAGCGCTGCCAGGGACTGGCTCCCACGGTGCTCTATGTCCGGGCTACCGGTTCCAGCTGCAAGGTGAAAAACAGCCGGGACACGGTGCTGGGGGAGATGCTGGCAGATCTGGGGTGTATCAACATCGCCGACAGCCGGGACAGCCTGCTGGAACAGCTGAGCCTGGAGATTATCCTTCAGTCCGATCCAGACTTTATCTTTGCCATTCTCCAGGGGTCTGACCCCACCGACGCCCAGCGCACCCTGGATGAGACTCTGCTCTCCAATCCCGCCTGGCAGAGCCTGACAGCGGTAAAGGAGGGACGCTTCTTCGTACTGGACGACCAGCTCTACAATCTAAAACCAAACGCACGATGGGGGGACGCCTATGAACAGCTTGCAGACCTGCTCCTCGCCCACGCTCCGAACTAACGGCCGTACCCTGCTCCTGCTGCTGGCCTGCGTGGTGCTGGCCGGAATATTGAGCCTATCCTTGGGACCCGTGTCCCTCTCCCCGGGGGAAGTCCTCTCCGCCCTGGCCGGCCGGGGAGACGAGGCCTCTCTTCCTATCGTCCTCCACTTTCGCCTGCCCCGCACCTGCGGCTGCCTGCTGGCAGGAATGGCACTGGCGGTCTCCGGGGCCATCATTCAGAGCGTGCTGGCAAACCCTCTAGCCGCCCCCAACATTATCGGGGTCAACGCAGGGGCCGGGCTGTCAGTGGCCCTGTGCTGCGCCCTGGCCCCCGCCGCAGTGGCCTGGGTGCCTGTGGCAGCTTTTGGAGGCGCCCTGGCCGGCGTGCTGCTGGTGCTGGCCATTGCCAGAAGCACCGGGGCCTCCCGGCTGACCCTGGTGTTGGCGGGAGTGGCGGTGTCCAGCGTGTTCAGTGCGGGGATTGACGCCGTTGTTACCTTTTTCCCGGACTCTCTGAACGGCTACTCCGACTTCCGCATTGGTGGACTGTCCAACCTGACCATGGCCCGCCTGGCCCCCGCTGCCTGGCTTATCCTGGCCGCGCTGCTGGCCGCTCTCACCCTAGCTCCCGAGCTGGATGTGCTGGCCCTGGGGGAGGATACCGCCCGCAGCTTAGGCCTGCCAGCCACCCGGTACCGGCTGCTGCTGCTGGCCCTGGCAGCGGCCCTGGCGGGGGCCGCCGTGAGCTTTGCCGGTCTTCTGGGCTTTGTTGGCCTCATTGTCCCCCACATGATGCGCCGACTTCTGGGGGAGGAGGGCCGCCCTCTGCTGGCTGGCTGTGCCCTGGGGGGCGCCGCCCTGCTCACCTTCTGCGACACTCTGGCCCGCATTCTCTTCTCCCCCTATGAGCTGTCTGTAGGCATCGTGCTCTCCCTGGGCGGCGGGCCCTTCTTCCTGTGGTTGCTGCTGCGGCAGAGGGGAGGGCGGCTGGTATGATTGAGCTGAAGGAGCTGCGGGCGGGCTATCCCGGCCGCACTGTGCTGGAGGGGGTCACCCTCTCCTTCCTCCCCGGCCAGGTTCTGGCCTTGGTGGGGCCCAACGGCAGCGGCAAAAGCACCCTGCTGCGCACCGCCCTGGGACTGCTCCCCAGGCAGGGCGGGGAAATTCTGGTGGACGGGGAGGCACTAGAAACCCTTACCCCCCGGCAGCTGGCCCGGCGGGCGGCTTATCTGGCCCAGTCCCGGCCGGTGCCCAACATCACCGCCGGCCGGATGGTGCTCCATGGTCGGTTTCCTTACCTGTCTTACCCCCGGCGCTACCGCCCGGAGGACTATCAGGCCGCCCAGCAGGCCATGAAGCTGGCCGATGCCCTGGAGCTGGCCGGACGGCCCATGCCCCAACTGTCCGGAGGACAGCGGCAGAAGGTATATCTGGCCATGGCCTTGGCTCAGGACACCCAGACGGTATTGCTGGATGAACCCACCACCTACCTGGACGTGAGCCACCAGCTGGAGGTGATGGCCGCAGCCCAGACGCTGGCTCAACAGGGGAAAGCGGTGGTAGCCGTACTCCACGACCTGTGCCTAGCCATGCGGTGGGCCCACCGGCTGGCCGTGCTGGATGGGGGACGGCTGCAGGCTGTGGGCTCTCCGGAGGAGCTGTATTCCCACGGGGTGCTGAATCGCACCTTCTCTGTCACCCTGCGCCGGGTGGAGACCCAGGCAGGCTGGCGCTACTACTATCAATAACCATCCAATACAAAGGGCCGGGGACTGCCGAATTAGTCCCCGGCCTTCTCTATGCTTGTTCTTTCCGCCAGTCTGCCAGCACAGCCTCTGCCACTCCCTCCCCGGAGATATGCCGAGCCACCACAGGCGTCCGGTCAGTTCTTCCATCCAGCGCACCAGCGGTCACGTCACCAATACACACACAGGTACACCCCGGGGGAATCCTTCCCCATCGGGCCAAAAACCGCGCCACGCCCCCCGCGCTCTCAAAGGTAAGATAATCCAGGTCGGGCAGAGTGGAGATTCCCGGCTCTTCCTCCGCCACCCGGTAGGTGGCCACGTCGGTAACCTCCAGCCCCCGTTCCCTCAACAGGGCGGGCAGCAGGGGCGTGCCCTGGTCAGAGCGCAAAAGTATTATTTCCTCTCCCGGTCGGGCCGCCGCTCCCAGCGTCAGCGCCAGTCCGCGGCTGGTCTGCTCCTCCGGGCACAGGTGGGGAAATATCCCCCGCTCCTCCAGGGCGGCACCTGTGGCCCGGCCGATGACCGCAAAGCGAAAGCCTGACAAACTCCGCACATCCCGCCGCTCCCGGTACAGTCTTTGGAAAAACATGTCCACTCCGTTGGCGCTGGTGAACACCAGCCACCCCCCGGGGCCTCCTTTTTCCAGTACCCCCAGGGGCCAGTCTAAGGCCTTCACCCTGGGCCGCTCTATCTGAAACGTACAAGCCCCCAGGGCCTCCAGACTAGAGCATATCTTCCGGGCCACCCCGTCAGTGCCGGTAACTCCTACCCGTACCCCCTCCAGGGGCAGGGAAATGGTGGAGGTCAGCTCCAGCCCGGCCACCTCCCCCACTACGATGACGGCGGGGGGCAGCACGTCCCGGGCTCTGGGGGCAATGTCTCCTAAAGTGCCCCGGACACAGGCGGGGTGGGGGGAATTTCCCCCGGACAACACAGCGGCAGGGGTGTCTGGGCTCCGCCCTCCTGCCATGAGAACCCGGGCAATTTCCTCCAGATGGCCCAGACCCATGAGAAAAATCAACGTGCCCTCCACCCCGGCCAGCCTCTCCAGCTGGCCTGGCAGGTCGTCCCCGGCGGTATGGCCGGTAATCACATGAAAGGAGCGGCTCAGTCCCCGGTGGGTCACTGGAATACCCGCCGCAGCGGGAATTGCAATGGCCGAAGAGATCCCCGGCACTTCCCGGCAGGGAATGCCCGCTTCCCGCAAGGCCAGCATCTCCTCTCCCCCTCGTCCAAAGACGAAGGGATCGCCTCCCTTTAACCGCGCCACCCGCAGCCCATCCTGGGCCAGGGCGATGAGCAGGCTGTTGATCTCCTCCTGGCTGGGGGAGGGCCGTCCCCCCCGTTTCCCCACACAGATGCGCCGGGCGGTGGGAGGCACATACTCCAGCAAGGCCGGGTCAATCAGCTGGTCGTAGACCACCGCGCCGCAGCTTTTCAGCAGCCGCAGCCCCCGCACTGTGATGAGGTCTGCGGCCCCACAGCCCGCCCCTACCAGATAGACCTCCCCTATTGGCATGCAGGCTCCCTCCCCTCCAGAATGTTCTCACGCTCCCCCTCAGTCAAAGGCCGTCCTGCGGCCATACAGGCGGAAAAGAGGGAAGAAAAGACTCGGGCCCGAACCTGTTCCTCCGGATACCGCGCCTTTATCAGGGTACGCTGTCCCTCCAGCCAACTCAGCAGCCCCTCTATCTCCTCAGGCAGCAGGGCGGCAACCTGTTCCTTCAGCCAGATGGCGGCAGTGGGACTGCTTCCCCCTGTGGATATTCCCACCGACAGCGCCCCCCGCTTCACCAGGGCAGGAAAGAGGAAGGTGCAGGCCTCCCTGTCATCCACCACATTGACGGGAATCCCCCGTTCCCGGCACAGCCCGGCCACCTCCCGGTTGAGGGCCAGGTCATCAGAGGCCGCCACCACAAAGGCCATCCCCTCCACATCTTCAGCCCGGAAAGGTCTCTGCTCCAAGTGCAGGCCGACTAACTCCTTCAGACACGGGGACAATCCTGGAGCCACCACTGTCAGCCTGGGTCCGTAGGGCAGCAGCTTCTCCGCTTTGCGCAGGGCCACCGTCCCGCCCCCTACAATCAGGCCGGGCCGGCCCTCCAGGTCTACAAAAAAAGGAAAATATCCCATGTGTGCACTCACCTCATCTTCAGTCTGTGGGCAAAATCTGTACCTCAGGTCAGAAATACCAGCTTTGCTCCCTGTTCGACCTCCGTCCCCTTTCCCTGCAGCCGGGCAGACCAGACTGGATATGGCTCGAAGGGGCTTACCTGCAATCGGCATGTATGTTGGCAACGGCAGCGGACTGCCTGCCCCTTGTCGCCGGCATAAGCTGCGTAATTGTCTTGCCCATAGTATAACGGGTTCTGTCTTGTTTGGCCACTCCAAAATTATAAAAAGTCCTCTCTTCCCTCTCCTGCGAAAAAAACCGGAGGACCCCATCCAACGGCCGGGGTCCTCCGGTTTGCTCTGGCAGAGAAAAGCCCTTTATTGATCTGTCAGCCTGCTTACCAAAGCTGTGCCCGCCAGCGGGCACTTGGTGTAGCAGATTCCGCAGTCATCACAGTCCATGCTTCTAATATGATATTTCCCGTCCTGGCTGCGGTAAATGGAGTGCTCCGCACAGTTTTCATAGCACAGTCCGCAGCCCGTACACGCATCTGTGATGGAGTAGGTCAGCGGTTCCGGCTCAGTTCCGCCAAAGGCGAAGCGAAGTCTGCGGACCATGTCATCCCGGTAAAGATGCAAAATTTCGCCGTTCCCTTTCAGGAGTTTAAAAAGGACAATGATATCTGTGTTATTCCGGTACATGGTCATGGTTCCCGGATTCTTCTGGGCATACTCCTGATAGACAGCCGGGTCGGTACACTCCTCCACCTGGGCACTTATCCTGATACAGTGGTGGGTGTCATCCAGGAGAGAGGAGGCTGCAATATAGGGGTGCTGGGTCAGCTGCCGGTAGAATGGCTTCCCCCGGGAAGTCATAAAGTAGACGCTGTGGTCTGACATGCGCTGAAGAGAGATAATCCGGCTTTCCGGGCGCCCATTCTTTATGGTCGCAATGCTCACCCGGCCCCCCTGCATCTTCAAATAGTGAAAACTCTTTTCCCAAATTTCCTCAACGGTATCCTGATCCGTCAGGCCCCACAGAGCAATCTCATCGTATATCATAGCTACAGTTCATCCTCCCATCGTCCTCTGGTCCGGCTTCACCAGGGCGGGTTCTTCTGTTCTCCTCCCTTTCCCAACCTGTCAGATAATACAGGCGGCGATGGTGCAGACTACCACCAGAGGAATGTTGATGAACAGGAAGGAAGGAATGCAGGAATCTCTGATGTGGTCGTGCTGCCCGTCAATGTTGAAGGCATTGGTGGGAATTAAGGTCTGATTGGAGGAGGGAGCGCCGGAGTCGCCCAGGGCACCGGCAGCGGCCACCAGCATGATAATGGCGGCGGGGCTCATATTCAGGTGCAGGCCCAAAGGAACCAGTACAGTGGCCACAATAGGTACAGTGCTGAAGGAGGAACCGATGCCCATGGTGATAAACAGTCCCAAAATCAGCATAAGGAATGCGCCGAACACCTTGCTTCCGCCAATCACATCTGCACTGGCAGCCACCAGGGCGTCCAACTCACCGTACTCCTTGGTGGTGGCGGCAAAGGCCACAGCAGCCATCAGAACCAGACAGACGTAGGCACTTGACATGATGCCCTTCATAAATACCGTCTCAAAATCCTTCAGCTTGATAGCGCCGGTAATAACCAGCATACCAATCATGGCAATGGCGGCAAGGGGCATGGAACCAGTGACCACCTGAATCACAATCACCGCCAGGCCGGAGATCAAGCAGGCAATGTGCTTAAACTCCACAGGAGGAATGGTCTGGGCAGCGGCCGCAGACAGGACTTCCTCATTTCCTTCAATCACATATTCTCTGGGTTTGCGGTATTTGAGCATGGCCAGGACAATGGCTACCACCATGGCCACGGCAATCACCAGGTTGGCCTTCCAGATCTGGTCGATAGACACCTCCAGGCCGTTCTCGGCCAGGGCATTTTGCACAATTCCCATAAAGGCTAGGCCATAGCCCACAGGGAAGCAGCAGTATCCGATCTGCAGGCCACAGCAGGTGGTGATGACCAGCAGCTTCCGGTCTACCTTGTAGTCGGTCAACAGCTTGAGCAGGGGCGGAATTACCACCAGCAGGAAGGATACGCCCACCAGCACGAAAGTCTCCGCAATGATTGCCAACAGGGTCAAAACCAGGGGAAACAGCCAGATCTGGTTGCCAATAATTTTGGCCACCCTGGGAGCCAGGACGTCGCCCACACCGTTATACTGCATGGCTGCAGCCAAAACGCCCAGCAGCAGCAGAAACAGCACCATCCGGTTGTCATTGCCCATATTCTCATAGAAGATGGTGATCCCCTCTACCAGAGTGGCTCCCCCCAGTACAGAACAGAGCAGGGATGAGAGAATAATGGCTAAAAACACATTTACTTTCAGCAAACACAGCGCCACCATTACAATGACGGAAAGAATGACAGGATTTGTCAAAATTGTCAACATAGTATTCCTCTTCCTTTCTGCGCTTTATAATACCTTACGCATTCACACACGTTTGAGCTATGGCCGGAGTCGTCCCTCAACATCCCCCGGCTCTCCCACTTTGTTTATGTACCCTGAACCATTCGCCTCTTTTCCGGTGTCACGTCTCTCACATTCTCCATAAGTTCCCCTCTCTCACTTGCTTGTTTCTATGGTTTCGTCTTGCCGGCGGCCTGGCTCCACAGGGTTTCGGTTTTCTGCTCAGCTGTGGTTTGCCGCCTTAAAGGCGTCCCAAGCGGCATACAGTTATTGAAAAGCCGGCCAAAGTTTCTCCTCTTTGGGCCGGGCAAACAGTAGGTCCCGCTTTTCTAAAATTGCTCTTTTATTTTTTAAGAAAACTATAGTTTATGGAGTATCATGTAAATATTTACATGTCAATTTGTTTATATATACAGGCGCAAAAAATATCTGTATGTAGCTACCAAGGTAAATGGGCACAAATTATGGCATATTTTTTAAAAAAAGAGGCATGAAATAAAATACGCACATTAAAAATATGCCATTCTTGCCCTGCCCATGCGTTCCGTTATAACTGGATATAATATTTAAAAACCTCTGGCACTCTCCCAGGGACGTATTCAAGCTCCGCTCCTAATTCCCCCAACGGCTGCCCCGGGAGGAATATTTAGCCATGATTCAGGGCCAGATTGCGCAGCGGGAATAAAACTGCACTTTTTACAGGAGCAGCTGGAGCAGGCTACCAGGACGTGGAGCCTGTCACGCTGACGGGACGCCGCCGCAGGGATTACCTGGTACTGGTCAGTGGGATTATGCGGAAGCACCCCTATATGCAATGGCTTCATCAAAGCTACGCCCTGGTTTCCGCCTGGCAGGAGCGGGATCAGGAAACAGAGCAGGCCCGCACAACCACCGCTTCAAAAGGAAAAAAGGCACGGCTTTCGCCGTGCCTTTTTGGTGTTCTCTGACCCTTATGGCAAAATATTTCCCCGTCCCAGGGCCTGCCTTTTTATTACAGGGCCTGCACAATATCCTGTACCCGGGGAGGACATCCCTTTACTTGCTGGGAAGCACAGTTGCAGCACCGGCCTATCCCCAGCCCCTCAAAGGGCCGGTCCTGCCAGCCCTGCCCGATGGCAATGGGCGCCCCGCCGGCACCACCCACTATGTTCAACGCCCGCACCAGGGCGGCATAGCAGGCAGAGCAGGCCTGGTTCGCCTGGACGCCCCGGGTCAGCCGGGACACCCGTCCGGAAGGAGCCGGATAATCCGCCCCCTGTTCCGGATGGTTGAGACGGACAATGTCCTCCTCCTTGACCCGTGTGGAGCCCGCTCCCCACCGCTCCGCCCACTGGATATAGGGAACATCACTCAACTCCAGGCCCATAAGCTGACAACCGTAGGCATCCAGCTGGACCATGTCCGTTCCCAGGTACATCCTTCCGGTGGGCACTGGGTTTCCTCCCTCCTCAAAGTCCAGATCCCCGCAGATGCTGTCCACGATGGTCAACTGGGGTCTCAAGGCGCAGGCCAGGGCTGCAATGGGCTTGATGAGCCCGGCAGCGTGGAAGCGCCGCTTCTCCCGATCCGGAAGGCAGCCCTTACAGTTTTTCAAAGCACAGGTCATCACCGTCTGGCAGTGGCCCTTCAGGACAGGCAGATTAATGAGAAAATCCGCCGTCCTGGCCCGGTCACAGATAGAAATAGGCCCGAAAGGGGTATCCACCGGGGATGCGTGGTCTGTTTTCAGGTCATAAAAGGGCACATTGTACTTTTTACAGACGGCCTCATATCCCGCTGTCCGGCAGGCATCTCCTGTACGTGCGCCTACCCAGGAGCCCTCAATAATTTCAATGCGGGTTACCCCGTGGTCACGCAGGTACTCAATGGCTCCGGACAGCACTCCCCCGTGGGTGGTGGCCCCCTGCTCCGGAGGGGCCGCCACCACCAGGTTGGGCTTCAGCGCTACCCGCCCTCCGGCAGGGAGCATCTGTTCCACATTGGCCGCGTCCATTAACGCGTAGGTCATCTGGTGGGCATCAAAGCCGTAAATTTCATAAATGGTTCCCATTGCCGTTCCTTTCTCAGCCCAAGTATATGGGCTGCGGTTCAGCCCTTTCTGGCCAGAACTGCCTTGATTTTCTCCTGGATGGCACTTTGATTGAGCCTGTATTTATCCATCAGTTCCTGGGGCTGTCCGGACTCCCCGAAGGAATCCTGGATGGCCACCTGCTCCATGGGCACGGGGCAATGGGCCGCCAGGCACTCGGCCACCGCTCCCCCCATGCCGCCATACATCTGATGCTCCTCTGCAGTTACAATGCAGCCCGTCTCCCGGGCGGCCCGGATGACAGCCTCCTGGTCCAGGGGCTTGATGGTGTGGAAATCCAGAACTCTGACGGAAATTCCCTCCTGTTCCAGGACCTTGGCCGCCTCTATGGCCTCGCGCACCAGGGCCCCGTTGGCAAGGACGGTCACATCCCGCCCGTCACAGCACAAACGAGCCTTCCCGATTTCAAAGGGCGTGTCCTCATCGGTAATCACAGGCACAGCCTCCCGGCCGAAACGAATGAAGCAGGGGCCCTGGCGCTTGGCAATGGCTAAAGTGGCCTTTCGCGTCTCTTCGGCGTCACAGGGAACAATTACGGTCATATTGGGCAGCACCCGCATAATGGCCACGTCCTCCAGGGACTGATGGGTGGCCCCGTCCGGCCCCACGGAGATGCCTGCATGGGCTCCCGCCAACTTCACATTCAAATTGTTATAGCACACAGTGGTTCGAATCTGATCCCAGGCGCGTCCGGCCAAAAAAACACAGTAGGTGGATACAAAGGGAGTAATTCCAGACAGAGCCAGGCCGGCAGCGGTGCCCACCATGTCCTGCTCTGAGATGCCCATGTCCATGAATTTTTCAGGGTACTGATCCCGGATCCAGACGGTTCGGGTGGACTTGGCTACATCAGCATCCAGCACCATAATCTTTTCCCCGCTTTGACACAGCTCCAAAAGCGCCTTTCCATACCCGTCCCGCATCGGTATCATCTTATTCATTGGGCCTTCTCCTCTCTGTTAATCTCTTCCAGCGCCGCTTCCAGCTGCTGGGCATTGGGGGCAGCGCCATGCCAGTCACAGTTGTTCTCCATGAAGGAAACACCCTTGCCCTTTACCGTGTTGGCAATCAGTACGGTGGGCTTGCCCCGGAAGGCCCGGGCCATCTCATAGGCGCGGATAACCGCCCCTATATCGTGGCCGTCCAACTCGATTACGTTCCAGCCAAAGTCGTGCCACTTGGCGCACAGGTCGCCGAGGGCCTTAATCTCCTCCACCGTGCCGTCCAGCTGCACGTGGTTATAGTCCACCATGGCACACAGGTTGTCCAGCTTGTGCTGCGCTGCTGTCATAACAGCTTCCCACACCTGGCCCTCCTGGAGCTCGCCGTCCCCCAGCAGGCAGTAAACCCGGTTGTCCATGTTCTGTTTCCGAAATCCGATGGCCAATCCGTTGGCAATGGACAGGCCCTGCCCCAGGGAACCGCTGGAGCAGTCCAGCCCGGGGACGCACTTCCAGTGGGGATGCCCCTGAAGGGGGCTGCCCAGCTGCCGAAGCGTCCACAGCTCCTCCACGGGGAAAAACCCCTTCCTGGCCAATATACTGTATAAAACCGGGGCCACATGCCCCTTGGAGAGAATAAACCGGTCCCGCCCCTCCCACTCGGGGTTTTGGGGATCTACAGACAGTTGCCCCCCGAAGTAAAGCCCTACCATCAGTTCAACCGCTGAAAGAGAGCCGCCCGGGTGACCTGAACCCGCCCGGTGTACCATGGTGACAATATCACCCCGTACCGTGCGGCAAAGCCTCTCTAGCTCAATCATGTTCATGTTACCTCCTATCATCCATCCTGTTCCGCAGGCAGAAAGGTCCTCCAGATCTCCTTCCTGCCCACCCAGAGTCCTGTGCAAGTATACCTTTGTCGCTGTTTGCCTATAGAATGTGGTTCAGCGCTTCCCTGGTTTACAAACCCGGCCTGCACAGGGGCTGGGCAGCAAAATGTTCCAGTTAAGCCACCACTGCTCTGCCGCGGCGATTGTGCCGTTCTTTTCACAACCTCCGCTTGGGGAAAATGGTTCCGCCATGGTTATCCCGCCGTGCCCTTTCACCTCCTTCCAGGCAGTATACAGCCCGCGGCAGTATAGTCAGAAAGATTAACGCTGATCCGTTCCCCACAGCTGTGTCTTATCCCCATAAGCCGTTCCTCTTCCGGGGACATTGCTGCACAGCCTGGCCGTTCAGACCACACCCTCTACACCATACCGCCCACAGGGCCATATTCTCCCATCAATTGCGTATGGTAAATATGGACCCAGAACCTGGGCCGCCCCCTGCCGGACAAGAAGACGGCCCAGAGCCGAGCGCTTAAAGTGGCGGTTCCCTGTTTAAGGGAACCCAACCCTGATTTTATCGGATATACTATCCCGTCTAACGTTTGCCTCAAAATCCCCCAGCTGTGCCTGCTTTTTCTTCCGGAGCAGGTAAATCCGTCCCTGGTCAGGCACGGGCCACCGGGTTTCCACCCTATCCGTTTTCAAAACACCGGCAGAATTTTGCAATTTTTTTATTTTTATAATGCAATGCGCCCATATCTTTTCCTGGCTGAATGACTAAATTTTTGTCCTGTGAGAGGATGTTCCGGAGCAGGGGCACAGGTTTTAATTTTATCCTGCGCTCCCGTCTCAGCTCCAGATAAGCCCGCAGAAAATGTCCTGTATTGGGGGTGCAATTCCATGTTCAAAGCCTTTTTTGCCTAAAATTAGCGGAAAATCACGGCTGGCGGCATAATCAATCTACTCTAAAAAAGCGATAAAGTCAACGGTAAGATGTAAACTGCCGGAAAGAAAACAAGTCTGATAAGGCCAACGCCACCACAGCCCATTTGAAGCAACCGTCTTTAAAAGCTGCTGCAAACCGGCGTCGTCTGCTTGCTGAACACCAGTGGGATCGTGATTGGCACCGTGCAGCCAATAAACGCCTTTCCTTCCCAATTGCGCAGGCCCATCCCTCTTTTTGCATGCCCACTCCCCCACCCGTCACAGGGGGATAGGGGCTACTCCCCCACCAATCCGGTGTCTGGGTATCTCCTGAGGCAGAGGGCAGCCGGTCCACCGGATGTGCGGGTAGAAAAATTTTTTCTTGGGAAGAACTTGCTATTGACATCCGGCATAGGATATTGTAAAATCCCTTAAACTCTTTGCACTGCGTTTCGTCTTGTTCCTGGGCATAAGACCAACAGTACAAACTGAGCAGGTCATGCCTCTTTTGGGCACAAGGCCGGGCCGCCAAAGCGGCAGCAGATTTTTATGTTACATCTGCGGGACAGTTGTATGTTCCGCAGATGTTTTTTTATCTCCGTCTTCAGAACAGGGCCTTTGGCTTGCCGAGGTGCAAATTTGGGAAACACACTGCCGGACACCAATATAAAAAACAGGAGGTATCTCTTATGGCAAAAAACCGAAAATCTTTCGTGCAACCTGTATCCCGACCTATAAATGAGGCGGCAGTCATTCGCAATCTGTCTCTGGTCAGTATTGTGGGCAACACGCTTCTCTCCGGCTTTAAGTTGTTGGCTGGTATCGTGGGCAATTCCGGCGCTATGATTTCTGACGCCGTCCACTCTTTCTCCGATGTGCTTACTACCCTGATCGCATGGTTCGGAGTGAAGATTTCCAAAAAAGCCGCAGATGCATCTCACCCTTACGGACATGAGCGCCTGGAATGTGTTGCATCCCTGATTTTGAGCCTTGTTCTGGCGGCAACCGGGATTGGTGTAGGTAAGGTTGGCCTGGGCAATATTTTCTCAGGAAATTATGAGGCATTGGCCGTCCCCAGCGCCATCGCTCTTGCCGCGGCCATTGTCTCAATCCTCAGCAAGGAGGCCATGTACTGGTATACCCGCTACTATGCTCAGCTTATAAAGTCCGACGCCTTTCTGGCTGATGCCTGGCACCACCGTTCCGATGCCTTTTCCTCCATCGGCTCCCTGATTGGTATTGGGGGAGCTATGCTGGGATTTCCCGTGCTGGACTCCGTAGCCAGCGTTGTCATTTGCCTTTTTATTGTGAAGGTTTCTTATGATATTTTTAAAGACGCTCTCATCAAAATGTTGGATACCTCCTGCGGTACGGCCTATGAAAAACAGCTTGCGGAATATATTGCGGCTCAAGACGGAGTGGTCCACGTGGATATGCTCCGCACCAGGATGTTCGGAAACAAAGCCTATATTGATTTGGAAATCTCCGTGGATGGAGAGAAGTCCCTCCGGGATGCCCATGAGATAGCGGAGCGTGTGCATACCCAGGTGGAAGGAAGATTTTCAGATGTGAAACATATTATGGTCCATGTAAATCCCGCCGAACAGGCCCATATTTCATAGCTGCCTCTCCGGACTCCCCGCCTCCGGACTGGCCCCGGTCAGCGCCGCCGTGTGACCCGGGCAGAGGGCATTCCCCCCCTTTCCGCCCATTGAAAAACAGCCTTCCACCCCATTCCCTGTCCCCAGTGGATGCGGCGGAAGGCCGTTTCCCTTTTCCATTGAAGTTAAATGGTGAACCTGAATTCAACTCCCCCAGCCGTATTACGCACTGAACACCTGCCGCCATGCAGTTCCACAATCCGTTTGGCGATGGCCAGGCCCAGCCCGGTTCCTTCTACGGTGGCCGCCTCATCCCCCCGGTAGAAGGCGTCCCATACCTTGCCCAGCGCCTGGCTGGACAGAGGGCGACTGTCATTCTCTATGACAAAGGAGGCCTTTCCCCGGTTGTTTTCTATGGTTACGGCCACATGCCCCCCTGTCGGCGTATACTTCACCGCGTTTGCGGCAAAGTTTTCAATGACCTGGGCGATGCGGCTCTCATCCGCCGTAACTGTAAACTCCTCAGGAAAGGAAAAGTCCACCTGCAGGTTCTTGGCTTTGGCTGCAATTTCCAACCTTTCAAAAACAGACCGGGTCAGAGCAATGAGGGAGAAATCGTCCCGGGACAGTTTTACCTTCCCCGCCTCCAGCCGGCTGAGATCCAGCATCTCCAACACCATGCCGTCGGTTCGCTCCGCCTCAGCCAGGATCACATCCAGGTACCTGTCCCGCTTTTCCTCTGCCACGTGCTCTTTCAGCCCCTCCGCGTAGCTGTGGATTACAGCCAGAGGCGTCTTTAACTGGTGGGCAATGTGAGAGGTCATTTGACGCCGGTTTTCTTCCGCCTTCTCAGCATACTCCAGGGCGGCGTTCAGCCGGGCTATCTCATTTTTATTTCTGCGCAGCGTATCCTGAGTATCGATATAGTGCTCTATAAGGGCATCCGTCTCGGCCCACTTGGGCCGTTTTTCCCGGAATTTCCCCAGATGGGTCCACCCCTCCTCTATCCCTGCGTTGACTGCCTGCACGGGCGCCACCAGATGCTTTCCCATGCCCCTGCGCAGCAGGAGAAAGCCCAGGCAGGTGAATAGAAAGGTAAACACATACACTCTTGTCAAAAAACCCATAGCAATCCGGAGGGGACTGGCCCGCAGGGCAGTGACGAGGGTAAACTCCACCTCGGGAGACAGGGCCTGAGAGGAGGCCTCCCCAGTTCGGTCGCGTATAGACAGTGAATCAAAAAATACAGCGTCCCAGAGACTGAATTTTGATGCGCCGGTATAGATATTGGAGCCTTCTTCCACATAGTAATCCATGGTAGCCAGAAGGTCAGTCAGCGTTTCATAGCGCTCCGCTTCCCTGTAGACCACCGGTTCCCCGGGTTCATAGAGGTTCATGTCCGGATACATGGCATAGATAGTCACCAGTTCCTGTTGGGCAAAGGCCGTGTTGTCAAAGCTCCTGTCCCAGTTTACAAGGCCCATAGCGTCCAGCTGGCTGACGGTATAGGCCGGTCTCTCCCCACCTCCTGAGCCGGAATTGGTGGCCGAGGAACCCAGCCGGGGTGTCTGATTCTCCTCTTCTGTTTCTTCAACGGAGCCCTGGTCCCTGGGGGTCACCCTCTCCAGAGCGCTGTAATAGCTTCCCATTGTGAGAATATCCATGGATACAGGCTCAAATCGGGAGCCCTCAAAGTATCCTGTCAGGCGCAGGGACAACAAATCCCAGAGGCTTTTATCCTCTTTATATATGGCCCGGAGGCCGCTGTACCTGGCGTCCTCTTCTCCCCCCAGGTCTATCCAGCCGTAGGCGGTGGAATTATCACGGCCGGCATCCCACTCCTCCTGGGGTACATAGCCGAAGTACAGAAAGTTGCTGTCCTGACGCAGGACGGTTCCGTCCCCGTCCAGAAACGCAATTGCCGTCTCGCAGCGGGCACCTCCCCGGAGGATATTCAGCCACTCTGGCAAGTACGGCTCCGGATAATAGTCGTAGCTGGGCGAAAAAATACTTGCCCCGGATCCCTCAATGGCTCTGTTCATGGCATATTCTACCGCCCCGGGCATCTGTCTGCGGCTCTCCACCCATTCGTCTTCCCCATAGTCCTCATAGAAGTAATCAAACTGGCCCACCCGATAGGCATACGCGGCAAACTCCATACCCTTTTCAGACAGCTCACGAAAGACATACTGGGTTAGGCCGTTGAGTTTGGGCATCATAATGTCCAGCAACACCGCATCAAATTCATGTTCCTCCAGCAGTTTCAGAGCCTCCATGCCGTCCCGGGCCTCAAAGGGAATTTCGCCCTTGTTACTCAAATAGTCGCACAGTACTTCCCGGAGTTTTTGCTCATCTTCCACAATCAAAATCTTGCCCTTCATGTGTCTCCCTCCTCTTCCCCTGCAGAATACGATACCCATTTGTATTCTCTGTGTCAAACGAAGCCTAAGTTTCACACACGCTTGCCTGAACTATCCACGGTTCATGTCCCAACAGACCGATTCTGAACGCCCCTGCTCGGGGTCTGAACTGTTTTCCGCCTTATGTCTTCCATACTCTGGACCGAAAGAACGTGCCGGGAAACTAAAAAGCCGCTGTTTTCTTTTGAAAACAGCGGCTTTTATGGTGGACGATACAGGACTTGAACCTGTGACCTCCCGCACGTCAAGCGGATGCTCTACCAGCTGAGCTAATC
>CALWYD010000016.1 GCA_944385675.1 uncultured Oscillospiraceae bacterium | reverse complement strand
CTGGTAGTCCTTCCACTGGGCCACGGGGGTGCCGGCCACGTCGGCGGGCGGGGTCTGGCGCAGGCCGGCCATGAGGGCGGCCATCTTCTTCAGCCCGTCCAGCCCGGGCATCACCAGGTTGACGGTGCGCTCGCCGAACCAGCCGTACTTCTCGTACAGGGCCTGAAGGGCGTCGTACAGGGTCATGCCCTGCCCGGCGTACCAGGCGGCCATCTCGGTGAGCAGCAGGGCGGCGGTGACGGCGTCCTTGTCCCGGACGTAGTCGCCCACCATGTAGCCGTAGGACTCCTCATAGGCGAAGATGACCTCGCCCTGGCCGCTCTCCTCCAGCTGGTCCTTCTTCTGGGCCAGGAACTTGAAGCCGGTGAAGGTGTCGTAGCAGTCTACCCCGCTGCGCTCGGCCACCGCCCGGGCCATCTCGGTGGTGACGATGGTCTTCAGGGCCACCGGGTGCTCCGGCATCCTCCCGGCCCGCTTCAGGGCGCCGATGAGGTAGTCCAGCAGCAGCACGCCGGTCTGGTTGCCGGTGATGGTGACGTACTCGCCGGCGGCGTTCCTCACCATGATGCCCACCCGGTCGGCGTCGGGGTCGGAGCCCAGGATGAAGTCGGCCCCCACCTCCTTGGCCAGGTCCACGGCCAGATAGAAGCCCTCGGGGTTCTCCGGGTTGGGGGAGACCACGGTGGGGAAGTCGCCGTCCACCTCCATCTGCTTGGGCTCGCAGTACAGGTGCTTCACCCCCAGGCGGCGCAGGGCCTCCGGGATGAGCTTGTAGCCAGTGCCGTGGAAGGGGGTGTAGACCATCTTGAAGCTGTCGGCCATCTTCTCCACCACAGCCTTGTCGTTGACCTGCTCCATGACGTTGGCCAAAAATTTCTCGTCGGTTTCCTTACCCATAAGCACGATTTTCCCCTGGGCCAGCGCCTGGTCATACTCCATGGTCTTCACACAGGCGAATACGTCCAGTTCTTTCATGGTCTTGGCCACCAGGTCCGCATGCTTAGGAGGCAGCTGGGCTCCATCCTCCCAATAGACCTTGTAGCCGTTGTACTCCTTGGGGTTGTGGCTGGCGGTGACGTTGATACCGGCGATGCAGTTATATTCCCGCACAGCAAAGCTCAGCTCCGGTGTGGGGCGCAGGGAGTCAAAGAGACGTACAGGGATGCCGTTGGCTGCCATGACACAGGCGGCTTCCCGGGCAAAGAGCTGGGAGTTGTTTCTGCAGTCGTAGCAGATGGCCACCCCCCGGGCGGCGGCTTGGGCGCCTTCCTGCAGGATCACCTGGGCGAAGGACTGGGTGGCGTGGCGGATGATGTGGACGTTCATCCGGTATAGGCCCACCCCCATGGTGCCCCGCAGCCCGGCGGTTCCGAAGGTAAGCTGATCAAAGAAGCGGGACTCAATCTCCTTGTCATCGTTCCGGATGGCCTCCAGCTCTGCCTTCTCCTCAGGGGAGAGAGCGGGGCTGTTCAACCAGGCCTGATACGTGTCGCGATAGGACATAACAACGACCTCCTGTGTAAAATCTCACTGGGGCCGGTGCCCCGATTTCGTGACTTTATTATAGCATCTCGTGCAGGAGACTTCCAGTGCTTCTTGGGGGGAGAAAGGGAAATTTAAGGTCTAATACTTCCTTTCACAGTAACAGTTAGCTGCCAGCAGTACGGCAAACAGGACCAGCAGCACGCCTACCAAGGTCAGGGCGACGATCATACAGATGACAGACTTGGTAGCACCATAGGCCAGCAGGGCCAGCAAGGTCCCGGCCAGCAGCAGGCCATTGAGAATGCGCAGAGTCATGTGTCCGCTCTGAACGGCGATAAACAGGGCCCGCTCGTCTGGTTTGCCCGCAATTTCCCATTCCAGGTCTTTTTCGCAGCAGGCAAACCACAGGTTTACTCCCGCCATGGCCGCCAGCAGGGCGGCACCCATAAAATAACGCAGGGCAATTCCCCGGATCAGGGCCAGAAGGAGGATTCCACTGCACAGTACCAGGCAGAAAAGCCCGGTGAAAAAGGGGCGGTAATGTCTGATTTTCATAAAGGGTCTCCTTTCTGTTGCGGGACAAGAGCCGCCATATCCTGGGGCAGAGGGGCTGTAAAGGCCAGAGGCTGTCCGGTGACGGGGTGGCGGAAGGCCAGACGCCAGGAGTGAAGGGCGGGCCGGGTGATGCGTTCCCGCTCCTCCCAACCGTAGAGGAAGTCACCCACCAGAGGGTGACCAAGGTGGGCAAGATGGACTCGGATTTGGTGGGTGCGGCCGGTGTCCAGCTCCAGCCGCAGCAGGGCAAGTCCCTCCCCCTGCCACAGGGTCTCGTAACGGGTGCGGGCCTCCCTGCCATCGGGGCGAACCTCCTGCTCCACTAGGGAGCCCGCTTTGGGACCCAGGGGGGCGTCAATGAGGCCGGCGGGAGGATAGGGCGCCCCACGGCACACTGCCAGATAGATGCGGCGGAAGGCCGGGGTGTGGAGCTGCCCCTTCAGTACCTCCTGGGCGTGGGGATGCTTGGCCACCACCAGCAGGCCGGAGGTGCCTCGGTCCAGCCGGTGGACTGGGTGGGCGTCCCCCTCAATTCCCCTCAAATCGTAATAATAGAGCAGGAAATTACAAATTGTATCGTCAAAATGGCCTGGCCCGGGGTGGATAGAGACACCAGGGGTCTTATTCAGCACCAGAATATCCTCATCCTCGTAGACGATGTCCAGGGGGCCGGGAGCGGGAACGATGCCGCTGCGCCGGTCAGGGTCGGACAGGCGCACTGAAAGCACCTGTCCCACCCGGGGACAAAAGCGGGTGTTCACCCGAATCCCGTCCACCAGGATGCCGTCCTCCAGCCACTTTACCCGCCGCACTACCGTTCCGGACAGACCCAGGTGCTTTTTCAGCAGAGTATTCACCCTGGTGCCTGCCAGCTCTGCCGTAATGGGCAGTTCCAGCCGGCGGCTCACAGCTGCTTGCTCCAGCGGTTCACGTTTACCATGTAGAACGCACAGTGGAGCACGATGATCACCGACACCAGGGCGGTGGGGAATCCGCTGCCCAGCACCAGGGTGAGGAAGAAGGCCGCCCACAGCAGGTACAGGGTCCAGTACCAGGTGGCGTAAGCCGCCTTCTCCCGAATGGCCACGTTGCGCTCGTCCCGCTCCGCGCGCTCGATCTCCTTCCGCTCCTCCGGCGTCCAGGTGCGGTCAAAGCGGGCCATGATGAGCCGGGAGCCGGACAGCCCGCCCAGCGTCCCGGCCAGCCCGAAGCACAGCCCGCTTACCGGGTTGGCCAGCCGCTCCCCCAAGACAACCGCAGCTGCCCCCAACCCCACGGCTACCCCCAGCCCCAAACCGGGCAGCCAGGGCTTCGTGAAAAACCTCTTTTTCATGGTGCGTCCTCCTCCTCGAACAGAAATACCGCTTCTATGGCCAGCCCGAAGTACCGGGCAATCCTGTGGGCCAGAAGCAAGGAAGCGTTATACCGCCCGCTCTCCAGGGAGATAATGGTCTGCCGGGTGACGTCCACCGCGTCGGCCAGCTCCGCCTGGGAGATGCGCCGCTCCTTCCGCAGCTGGGCAATTCGATTGGTCACCATACCACCTCTAATCCAAATGAAAAAAGTGAAGCTTGCTTTACATCTGGAGTATAGCACGCTTTACATTTTGTGTCAAGGAAACTTTACATTTCTTTGGAAAAAATTTTGCTGCCCGTCTGCAAGCTGGTGTTTCTGTTCTGTTTGCATTGGATTGCACCAGAGGCTATAATAACGGAGGGATGTATGTCCATCCCGGGGAACAGGCAAGGAGGAATCCCTATGTTCAGGCACAGAAAAAACCAAAAATTTCAAACATCCCAGAGGGACAAGCTGGGGATTTATATTCACATTCCCTTCTGCCGCAGCAAGTGTGACTATTGTGATTTCTACTCTCTGGCCGGCCGGGAGGAGCGGATGGATGCCTATCAGAAGGCGCTGCTGGCCCATTTGGCAGAGACGGCACCCCAGGCCCGAGGCATCCCTGTGGACACGGTCTATTTTGGGGGAGGCACCCCCAGTTACTACGGGGACAAACGGCTGCGGGAGCTGCTGGGGAGTATCCGGAAGCTGTTTGAGGTGGAGAAGGGGGCGGAGATTACTCTGGAGGCCAACCCGGACAGCGTGGACTGGAAGGCCCTGCGCCGGCTGCGGAGAGCGGGTTTCAACCGCCTGTCCCTAGGGATGCAGTCGGCCTGCGGGGAGGAACTGGCCGCTGTGGGCAGGATCCATACACCCCAGCAGACAGACGAGGCTGTGGCGGCCGCCCAGAAGGCAAAGTTTCAGAATATTTCCTTAGATCTTATCTATGGCCTGCCTGGCCAGACCATGGACAGCTGGAAGGCCACAGTGGAACACGCCCTGTCCCTCATGCCCCAGCATCTGTCCTGTTACGGGCTGAAGGTGGAGGAGGGAACCCCGCTGCAGCGGCGGGTGGCGGCAGGCGAGGAACTGCCCGACGACGACCAGCAGGCAGATTTGTACCTGTGGACAGTAGGCCGATTGGAGCGAGCGGGGTACGAGCAATATGAGATCTCTAACTTTGCAAAGCCCGGCTTGGTCTCTCGGCACAACCTGCGGTACTGGCTCACCCAGCCCTATATTGGCTTTGGCCCGGGGGCTCACTCCGACTTTGGGGGGAGACGCTACTCCTGGGTGCGGGATCTGGACGGTTATATTGACGGAGTTCTGAAGGGAGGAACCATTCTGGACAGCCAGGAGCTCATTCCTCAGCGGGAGCGGGGCAGCGAGTATCTGATGCTCCGCCTGCGTACCGCCCGGGGCATTGAGGAGTGGGAGTACCGGGGAACCTACTTTATGGACTTTGCCCCGTTGGAAAGGCGGCTGGAGGACTTCCGGGTTCAGGGCTGGGCGGAGAAGACCGCTGAGGGCCGCTGGAGGCTTACCCCCCGGGGATTTCTGGTGTCCAACCAACTGATCGGGGATCTGTTAGAGCAGCAGGAACAAGGAGAGCTGCGGGACCTATTGCCCCGTGCCCGGGAAAAATTTGCCCGTCCCACTGGGATGGAGGAGGGATAACCCCCAAAAAGAGACAGAATCTGGAAAACATTTTCCCGGAAATGGACAGAGGGGTCCGCTGGTTTTCATAAAACTTCCATAAAAATGAACAATCTATGCACTTAGACGCAAAATTCGTTGCCAACCGGTTATAATAGTGCTATAATAATTCAGCCGATTGGATAGCCCGGAAGTCTGAGTGCAAGGTACAGTCTCTGGATACAGCCGTGCGGCTTCCCAGGGGAATTGTCCCCACTGGCACGACCAGGTTGTGATGCAAGGGCTTGTTTACATATGGCGCCCAGCGCCGTATTTCATATAGTCCACATCTTGTGGCGCGAAAAAGAGGGTGCGTACTTTGACCAAGTATCAAATTCGCGGGGGAAACTCCCTTCACGGTACCATTGAAATCAGCGGTGCAAAAAATGCCGCTGTAGCTATTATTCCCGCCGCGCTCATGGTAGACGGCGTGTGTCGCATTGAGAACATTCCCCAGATCAGCGATGTAACATTGATTTTGCAGATTCTGCGGGAACTGGGAGCAGATGTGCGGACTGCAAACCGCACCACGGTGGAGATTGACTGCTCCCATATCCGAAACCGTCAGGTGCCCTATGAGCTGGCCCGGAAAATCCGTGCCAGCTATTACCTTGTGGGGGCGCTGCTGGGCCGGTTCGGCTGGGCGGAGGTGCCCCTGCCCGGGGGCTGCGATCTGGGCGGACGGCCCATTGACCAGCACATCAAGGGCTTTGTAGCCATGGGGGCAGAGGTGGATGTGCGCAACGGCCTGATCTACGCTCAGGTGCCCGGAGGCGGCCGGCCCGCAGGGGGCCAGGTTTACCTGGATATGGTCTCTGTAGGGGCCACCATGAACATCATGCTCTGCGCCGCCCTGGCCAACGGTATGACTATCATTGAAAACGCCGCCAAGGAGCCCCACATTGTGGACTTGGCCAACTTCCTCAACTCCATGGGGGCCAACATTATGGGGGCGGGCACCGATGTCATCAAGGTGCGTGGGGTAGACCGCCTGCGGGGAGGAACCTACTCCATTATCCCCGACCAGATTGAGGCGGGTACCTATATGGCCGCCGTGGCGGCTGCCGGGGGTGAAGTGCTGATCAAAAACGTGATTCCCAAACACCTGGACTGCATCACCGCCAAGCTGGTGGAGATGGGGGTGGATGTGGAGGAACAGGACGACGCCGTTCTGGTGCGCCGCACCGGCCCCATCAGCCGGGTCAATGTGAAGACCATGCCCTACCCGGGCTTTCCCACCGACATGCAGCCCCAAATTGCCGCGGTACTCTGTCTGGCCCAGGGAACCAGCGTTCTCACAGAGGGGGTGTGGGAGAATCGCTACCGCTATGTGGATGAGTTCCGGCGCATGGGGGCCTGTATTCAGGTGGACGGCAAGGTGGCTGTGATTGAGGGTGTGGACAAGCTCACCGGCGCCCCGGTGCACGCCTGTGATTTGCGGGCAGGGGCGGCTATGGTCATCGCGGGCCTGTCTGCCCAGGGGGTCACGGAGATCGACGGCGTCTACCATATTGAGCGGGGGTATGAAACCCTGGTGGAGAAACTCTCCGGTGTGGGGGCGGATATCCGGGTGATCAGTACCCCGGACGAGGAGGAGCAATCCCAGGCGGGCTGAGCTCCAACCAAAATGAAAAAGAATGAAAGGGCCTGAAGCGGAAAACGGCTGCTCAGGCCCTTTTTCGAGTTTAAGGAGAGGGAGAGGGTTGCCTTGCTGACCTTTACCACCCTGGCCAGCGGATCCAGCGGCAATGCCGCCCTGGTATCCTGCGGCCAAACCCACATCCTGCTGGACGCGGGCATCTCCGCCCGCAGGATTGCCGCGGCATTGAGGAGCCTGGGCGTGCAGCCCCAGGAGCTCTCGGCCATTTTCATCACCCACGAGCACCACGACCACATCAGCGGCTTGGAGGTGTTTTCCAAACAGGTTCCTGTCCCCGTTGTGGCTTCCCCCGCCACCTGCCGCCAGCTGTCAGACAGGTTTCCCCGTCTGACAGGGAGGCTGCTGGAACAGGCGCCCGGCGCCGGGGTGGAGCTGGGAGAGCTGTGGGTGGAGTCCTTTCCTACACCCCACGATGCTGCGGGGAGTGTGGGCTACGCCCTGCGGGGGGCGGGGAGAAAAGTGGTGCTGTGCACTGACCTGGGCTATGTGACCCCCGAGGTACGACGGGCGGCAGAGGGCTGCGATTTGCTGGTGTGTGAGACCAATCACGACGAGGACTGGGTACGCTCCGGCCCCTATCCCTACTATTTAAAGCAGCGGGTGCTGGGGGACTATGGCCACCTGTCCAATGAGGCGGGTGCGGAGCTGGCGGCTTTTGCAGTGGAACGGGGGGCCCGGAGGGTAGTGCTGGCCCATCTGTCGGAGCAGAACAATACCCCCGCCCACGCCCGGGCGGCGGTGTGCCGCCGACTGCGGGAAATGGGCTGCGACCCGGAGCGGGACATAGCGCTGTCGGTGGCGCCCCGGAAGGATTCCGGGCCAGTGTACCGCCTGGACGGGGCTGGGGAGGCACTGCCTATAAGGGGGGCTGCCCTGTGCTGAGCGTACATCTCATCTGTGTGGGTAAGCTGAAGGAAAAGTTTTATCTGGAAGCCTCGGCAGAGTATCAAAAGCGGCTGGCCGGCTACTGTTCTTTTACCCTCACCGAGCTGTCCGAAGAGCGGCTGCCTGCCAACCCATCCACGGCCCAGATTGAGGCCGCCCTGGAGCGGGAGGGGGCGGCTATTCGGGGAAAAATTCCCCCTAACAGCCGCCTTGTCTGCCTGTGCGTAGAGGGCAAGTCCAAATCCAGCCCGGAGCTGGCCCGGCTGGTGGCCGACTTTGCCCAGAGCGGCCAGCGGCATCTGGTCTTTGTCATCGGCGGCTCCTACGGCCTGTCCGAGGGGCTGAAGAAAGAGGCCTGGCTGCGCCTGTCCATGTCCCCCATGACCTTCCCCCACCACCTGGCCCGGGTGATGGTGCTGGAGCAGCTCTACCGGGCCTTTAAAATCAACGAGGGTTCCAGCTACCACAAGTAAAAAAGCGGACTGCCGCAGGCAGTCCGCTTTTTTCATACCCCTGTCAGGTCGAAGGGGGGCGTATATTCCGCCCTGGCGCTGGTGCGCTCCTGGGTAAAGCCCTCCAGGCCCAGGGCGGCCATATAGTCCTGAGCCGCCCGAATCTCCCCCCGGCGCAGCCGGCGGCCTACCTCCGGCACGGCGGACAGGTCGCCCCAGGGGGTGTACTGACTCATAAGGGAGAAGAGTACTGTGCCCGGGGGAAACTCCCGGGCCACCCAGTCCATCACCGCCTTGGCCTCCCCCACCTGGCCGGGGAGGATGAGGTGGCGGATGATAACCCCCCGGGTGAGCAGGCCATCCCCATCAAATTGGCAGGGGCCGGTCTGGCGCACCATCTCCCGGATGGCGGCGGTGGCAGCCTCGGGGTAGTCGGGAGCGCCGGAGTACCGGGCGGCCAGGGTGCTGTCCAGATACTTCAGGTCGGGCAGGTAGATCTGGATTTTTCCCTCCAGACGCCGCAGGGTGTCCACCTTGTCATAGCCCCCGGAGTTCCACACAGTGGGGACGGTCAGGGGGTGCTCCAGCAGGCTGGCCACCACATGGGCGTAGTGAGTGGGGGTGACGAAGTTGATGTTGTGGGCCCCCTGGGCGATGAGCGCCCGGCAGATCTCCTCCAGCCGCTCCAGGGTCACCGCCTTGCCAAAGCCCCGGTGGCTGATGTCCCCGTTCTGGCAGAACACACAGCCCAGGGCGCAGCCGGAGAAGAAGATAGTACCAGAGCCCCGTGTGCCTGAGATAGGGGGCTCCTCCCAGTGGTGGAGGGCGGCCCGGGCCAGCAGGGGAGCCTCCGGCATGCGGCACAGGCCGTGGCCCTCCGTGGAGGTGCGCAGGGCCCCGCAGTTTCTGGGGCACAGGCGGCAGATCATGGGCACTCCCTCCTTCACAGACGGTTTGTCCCAGCCCCGCCGGGGCTGGGACGGAAGATTTTAGTTTTTCAGGCTCTGCATGGGGGCCGGGATGCGGCCGCCCCGGGCCACGAAGTCCCTGGCGGAGAAGGGGTGGACGGGCTGAACCGGGGCAGAGCCCAGAAGGCCGCCGAACTCCACCGTGTCCCCCACTTTGCAGCCGGGGGCGGGGATGATGCGCACCGCGGTGGTCTTGGAGTTGACCATGCCGATGGCGGCCTCGTCGGCGATAATGGCAGACAGGGTCTCCGCCGGGGTGTCCCCGGGGACGGCAATCATGTCCAGGCCCACGGAGCACACGCAGGTCATGGCCTCCAGCTTGTCCAGAGTGAGGGCGCCGGAGGCGGCCGCGGCAATCATGCCCTCGTCCTCGCTCACTGGGATGAAGGCGCCGGACAGGCCGCCCACGTGGGAAGAGGCCATAACGCCCCCCTTCTTCACCGCGTCGTTGAGGAGAGCCAAGGCGGCGGTAGTGCCGTGGGTGCCGCACACCTCCAGGCCCATCTCCTCCAGAATGCGGGCCACGCTGTCCCCGATGGCGGGGGTGGGGGCCAGGGAGAGGTCTACGATGCCGAAGGGTGTGTCCAGGCGGCGGGAGGCCTCCTGGGCCACCAGCTGGCCCATGCGGGTGATGCGGAAGGCGGTCTTCTTCACCGTCTCGGCCACCACGTCGAAGGGCGCTCCCTTCACGGACTGGAGGGCGTGGTACACCACGCCGGGGCCGGAAACACCCACGTTGATGACCTTTTCCGGCTCGCCCACCCCGTGGAAGGCGCCAGCCATGAAGGGATTGTCCTCCACGGCGTTGCAGAAGACCACCAGCTTGGCGCAGCCGAAGCCCCCTTTGTCGGCGGTGCGGGCAGCCAGCTCCTTGATGGTACGGCCCATGAGGGCCACCGCGTCCATGTCAATGCCCGCCTTGGTGGAACCCACATTGACGCTGGCACAGACGATATCGGTGGAGGCCAGGGCCTCGGGGATGGAGGCGATAAGGATGCGGTCGGCGTCGGTCATCCCCTTTTGCACCAGGGCGGAGAATCCGCCGATGAAGTTGACCCCGCAGCTCTTGGCGGCCCGGTCCATGGCCAGGGCGAAGGGGGTGTAGTTGTCCGCCTGGGCGGCGGCGGCCACCAGGGCGATGGGGGTGACGGAGATGCGCTTGTTGACGATAGGGATGCCGAACTCCTTCTCAATGGCCTCCCCTGTGGCCACCAGTTTTTCGGCGTAGCGGGTAATTTTATCGTACACTTTGTCACAGGCAATTTTAATGTCGCTGTGGGCGCAGGAGAGCAGGGAGATGCCCATGGTAATGGTGCGCACATCCAGATGCTGCTGGTCAATCATCTGGATGGTCTGCATGATCTCATGTTGGTTAAGCATATAATTCCTCCTGCTTAGATCCGGTGCATGGCATTGAAAATATCTTCTCTCTGGATGCGAATGGACAGGTTCTGCTCCTTCCCCGCCTGCTCCAGAATGTCGGCCATCTCACCGATGGAGGCGGCGCAGGCGGAGGTGTCCACCAGCATAACCATGGTGAAAAACTCCTGCAGAACGGTCTGGGTAATATCCAGGATGTTGATGTTGTGCTGGGCCAGCAGGGAGCAGACGGCGGCGGTGATACCCACCCGGTCCTTGCCGATGACGGTAACAATGGCTTTCATACAATATAATTCCTTTCCCTTTGTATTTCAGTGGAAAACAGCGGCTGAAGCAATGAATTACAGGGCCTGTTCCGCGCCGGCCTGAAGCTCGTCCAGGGTCAGCTCGAAGCCGGGCAGGAAGTGCTCCATAAAGTAGCCCAGGGCGGGCAGGGGGTTGTCCTGAAGGGCTGCCCAGGTCTGCTCCCGGGCCTTCTTAAATTCCGTGTTGCCCGCCTTCCCCTCCTCTACACACTTGAGGTAGGCCGACAGCTTGTCCGCCGCCTTCACCAGGGCCCGTACATGGGGATCGGGGATGGTGAGCGCCTGGTCATAGGCTGGGCGCAGGTCGGGGGGAAGCATGGAGAGGAGCTTCTGTTCCGCCACCGCCTCCACCTGTTTGTAGGCCGACTGGATATCCGGGTTGTCGTATTTGATAGGGGTAGGCATGTCGCCGGTGAGAATCTCGCTGGCGTCGTGGTACAGTGCTGCCACCGCCACCGCCCCGGGATCCACGTGCCCGCCGAACTTTTCGTTTTCGATAACAGCCAGGGCGTGAGCCAGCACGGCCACCATGTGGGAGTGTTCCTGGATGTTTTCCAGGTCGGTGTGGCGCATCAGGCCCCAGCGGTTGATATACCGCATCCGGGCAATCATAGGGAAAAAGTGGTAGGGCAAAGGGCGCGCCCCCTTCCTTCAAAATCAGAGGCTATTTTATCACAGCCGGAGAGGGATGTAAACTGCCAGGGGGATACGGGAAAGAAATTTATTCCCTAGCCGGCAGTAAGGCCGCTGTAGTGCCCGCTCACACCCATTATGGGGCAAGGGAAAAACCAAAACTGGGCGGGTTTTCCGCCCCGGTTCCCACCCGTTTTACGAAAATATAAAAGCCATAGACGGGCAGACCCTACAAAAAGAGTCTGCCCGTCTATGGAAATTAGGAGGGACGAGAATTGCGTTTGGAGGTTGTGCCCCTGAAAAGGCCTGCCAAAAGCCGCTATAGAGAGGTGATATTTTAAGAAAAAATGGTGCCAAAGGGAACAAGTTTCACGGAACACAGCCGGCATAAGCATTCAGGGGAAGCGGTCAGGCCTGACAGGACGTCCTGTGCCCCGCTTCATATGTCTGTGGCGCTCTGAGGCAGATTCTGCACCAGAATCCAGATATTGTTACACATTTGCATGGAGAACCTGATCGCCGATCTTAGCCAACTCCACCAGTTTTTCAGCGTCCTCCAGGCAAGTGACCGGCTTCATCAGCTGGCCGCAGCACTCCCAGGGGTACACCGTGGAGAACCAGCGGTACATCCGAGTAAGATAACCGAACCAGCTCCACAGCAAATCCTTCATATCCTTCTTGTTGTCGATGGTGTCAAAGCACTCCACACAGAGGTTGTAAAACCGCCATGCCTTGGGAAGGTTGAACCAAGCGGCAGGGGCGCCGTTGGGGTCCTCGTCGCCTAAAAGTTTACACTTGCGGTAGTAAGTAAAGATAAACATTTTTTTGATGTGCTCTACATCAAAGCTGTCATCGGCCAGAGCTTGATACATCAGCGGCTCCATAATGTACGGGCCCAGTCCCTGAAGCTCAGAGACCTGGAAAAACATATTTCCAATGTAAGTGTCGTGGGACTTGCCGGCGTTGCCGGGAAAGTAGCCGTGCTTGCTCAGGGTGACTTCGATGGGTTCATCCAGCCAGATACGGTCAATCTCCTGCTCAATTTCGTCCTTTACCTGGGTCCAATGTATGCCCATAAATCAGTTCTCCTCCCTTCTGCACTTTAAAACAGCCAACTTATGAAAATAGTAAGTGTGATGCCAGACGTTTTCTCCGGCAGTTACCAGCGCGTCCAGGTCCTCCTCGTCCACCTGGGCAGTGACGGCTCCGGCCACACTGGGCTCTGTGCAGTAACCGTACACGACATAGAGCTTAGTGCCGGACCAGATGAGGTTGCCCTTCTTCAAATCGGTATAAACCACCTTGTGCCTTCCCACAGGATTGGCCAGATGAGATTCTGTATTAGGACTTCTGGTGGGGCGGCAGAACGCAGCAAAAGAATGTCCGGTAGAGAGGGTGTTGTGACAAATAAAAGATTGCTCAGTCTCCAAGAAATTCCAAAGGCTTTCACACAGTTCCGGCTCCTCCGCCTCTAGGAGGGTGGCCTTTACCACAGTTCCGTTTGGAAAGGTCAATATAATTTTTCTCATGTCCGTTCGTCCTCCTTGCATCTGTGATGTACCTGCTTTTATCGTTTAAAGCTAATATATCGTTCGTCCATCAGGCTGTAAATTGTTCATAACGTCAATTGGACAGGGGATAAGTGCCGTGTTTTTTAGAATAACGCCCTTAAATATGGAAATAATTTACATATTTTTGCTTATCTACTTACGGCATAGATGGACTTGTAGCTATGTTTGACATTTTAAAACCCAGTATTGAGGCATCTCTGCTGGGTTTTGTTTCGCTGTAGGTCAAGCTTTTAACAAAAATACCAAAACAAAGAGGCAACTATTAAATTTTTTTATCCTAAAACTGGAAAAATAAATACTTGCTTTGGATATCTCCCTCTGTAAACAGCTGGCATGGGGAAGAGCACCCCTGCTTTACCCCTCTTATGGATGGTTTTTCCAGAAATTTAGGGAGAGCGGCGGAGATTTTGAAGGTTTTCAGGGGAGGTTGCTTTTTCAGGTGTGATATGGTCTAAACGCACAAAAAATTTTCCTATTTGAAAAGGGACTTGCCCCATGATATTATAATAATTGTTCACGTTATAGTTCGATTTTGGATGAATATGAAACATATTGGATAAGCTATGGAATTTAAACATCTTGAATCTTTCATTGAGGTGATCAATCAAAAGAGCTTTTCCAAGGCTGCCCATAACTTGTATTTGACACAGCCGGCGATTAGTGCTCAGGTCGCCTCTCTGGAGAAGGAGCTTCAGGTGAAACTCCTTGTCCGGAATTCTAAAAACGTGATACTGACAAAAGAAGGGCGCATATTTTATCGCTACGCCTATGATATTGTTCGGAAAAGAGAGGCAGCCATCCAGGCGGTACATGGCAATCAGACTCCCCAGACGTATGTCATTGTCATAGGAGCCACCCGGATCCCTGCCAGATTCTATCTGCCCTTGGTGATTGAGGAGTACCAAAAAAAATACCGCAACGACTCTTTTCGCATTTATACCGGAGACAGCTATCAGGTAATACGGCAGGTTGCTGCGGAAAAAGTTGAGATCGGGATTACCAGCATCCCGGTTCCCCACACCAATTGCAACACAGAAACTATGGCTTATGACCGCTGGGTCATCATTACCCCCAACAAAGCCCGGTTTTGCCAAAAGCTGAATACAGGGGATTTTTCCCCCAAAGACTTGCTTTCAGAGCGCTTTATCTGCCATACGCCGGAATTCGGTTCCCGTAAGGATGTCAATGTCCTGCTGCAACAGTTGGGGATAGATACCAACGGACTGAATATTATTGCGGAGGTGGACGACACCGACACCATTATCGAAATGGTCTACAGGGGCCTTGGCGTCTCCATTGTCTCCCGGCATGCGGCCTCTGCTTCTCTTAAGCGGGGGGAAATCCTTTGTTTTGATTTGGCCCAGAAAATTTTTCCCAGGGAGATCTATATTTCCTACAGCAAAAACTGTATGCTTTCCCCTTCGGCTAAGCGGTTTTACAACTTTACCCTGAACTTTTATCAGCCGGAACGCACGCTGCCGCGCCTTGCCGCCGCTGCATCCTCCCGGCCTTGATGCCAGAATACCAGAATAAAAGTATCTTCCCCGCTGACTCACGGTATCCCCGGTGAATCAGCGGGGACATTCCCGCTTAATTAAGAAAGTGAGGCATGACAAAATGAAAGAGAGACGCCTTACCATGGGGGAGTCTGTTTTCCTGCTGATGGGGATTTTGTTTCTTCTATCCGCTGGCTGTGTAGTTCTTAAACTCAATAGCCAGGTGGTTCTGCTTTGTTGTGCTGTGCTGGCGGCCCTATTTGCTGGCTTCAAAGGCTACTCCCAGTCGGAAATCGAGGATATGGCTTTTCAGAGCATCCGGACCATTGTGCCCGCCCTGCTGATCAACATCTGTATCGGGATGCTGATCAGTGCGTGGATTGCCTCGGGCACCTTCTCGTTTTTTATCCGCCTGTGCTTACGGCTGGCTCATTCCGGTTTTTTTCTGGTGGAAACTTTCCTGTTTTGCTGCGTTTTTTCTGCCCTGACCGGAAGCTCCTGGATCTGTGCGGGCACGGTGGGGCTGGCGCTTTTCTATCTGGCACAAAATATGCAAATGGACATCTGCCTTCTGGTAGGGGCCATCGTGGGGGGATCTCGTTTCGGGGCCTGCATTTCCCCCATCTCTGACTCTGCCAATACTTCCAGGCTGTTGGCCGGTACAAATAGCATCTACGATCACATCCGAGCTGCATCCAGAGTAGTAGTTCCCAGCGCACTGATAACTGGCGTCATCTATCTGGCCATTGATTTGACGTCGGGTGCGGAGCGGGGTACATTCGACCGGGACGGATTGACCCAGATTCTGGACGGTGCTTTCCGCAACGGCATTTATACGCTTTTCCCCGTGGCGGTACTGTGTATTATGATATTCCGAAAGAAGAGTACCATCTCCTGTCTGTTGGCCGCCATCGGCAGCGGCGTTGTGATTGCAATTTTGTTCCAGCAGCGCACGCTCTGGGAGATATCTGATATTCTGTTCAATGGCTATGGAAGCTATATCGTTTCCGATGACCAGACCGCAGTCAGCTTTTTCTCCAGGGGCGGCATCCGCTCTATGGCCAACGTTTTGTTTACGTTGATCATCGGTATGGCTATGGGGGGGATTTTAAACCGGCTTGGTGTGCTGCAGAATATTGTCACTGTGCTGTCTGGCCGGATCAAAGGCCCCCGCTTCTTGATCTTTTTTGCCACCCTGTTCTCCATTTTGGGCTACGGCATAGCAGGAGATTCACAACCCTCGAAACTGCTGGTCAGCAGCGCCTTTTCTGCTCCCTTGGCGGAGGAGAAGGTGAGCCCTGCGGTGTTATCCAGAACGCTTGAAATGTCAGCCTTTGGCGAGGGTATCTTCCCCTGGACGGTGGGCGGTGTATATTTCAGCGCCCTATTTGGCCTAAAGGCAAACCAGTACTGGTATCTGGTCTTTTTCTATTACTTTGCTGTCCTGTTTAATGTACTGTTTCCGGGAACACAGCGGGAAGTTAGACGTTGACTGCCCGGTGCTGAGGCAACTTTCTAGATTATCTCTGAAACGGAATGAGGGTTTGATTTGAATTTCCTATTTTAGGGAGAGAATCCTTCCTTGCAAAAGAAGCCGTCCCCTTGGGGGACGGCTTCTTTTTTTGAGCCGGTTCACTATCTGAGGGAAGGCGGTGGTCGACCAGTTTCTCCGCCACTTCGACAGGCCAAATTGAACAGGATAAATTTTATATTTAGTAATAAAGAATAATATTTCATAATGATAAAAAGAAATTATGTGCAAATTAAACAATTCTTTAATTTAATTCGCTAATTTGGCAATTTTTCCTGATTCTCATAAAAAACAGAGGCCCAGATGGAAAAATTAGGGGGAATAAAAAGCGCAATCCAAGCTTTGATTTGCTAAGTTTTCGCTATTTATATCTATTTTCTTTAAGGAAAAATTACTTTATAGTTTTGATAATTTAAGTACAGACATGAGGATTAAAACAGAATGGCTTACATGGTCGGGGGCATGTGCCAAAAGGAGGGGGGGAGTGCAATCCGTGTGCTGATACGCGGACGAAGGGAATGAAATACTGCTTGTCATTCAATTTTATAAAAGGGGTTTGGAAGAAATTATGAATGAGGGATTAACGTATTTCTTGCAACAGGTGATCAATGGATTGTCCTGCGGCGCCATTTATAGCATGATCGCCATCGGCTATAGCATGGTATACGGTGTTTTGGGACTGATAAATTTTGCCCACGGCGACTTGTACGTATTTGGCACATTTATTGCATATTCGCTGATCATTGTGCTGTCCGGAATGGTAAACCCGTGGCTGCTGGCGATTGTAGCAGGATGTCTGGCTGGCTGTGTGGGCATGGTGATTGAGCGTCTTGCTTACCGGCCCATCCGCAAGGCAAACCGCATGGTGCCCATGATTAGTGCATTCGGATGTGCAGCTGTCTTAAAGACAATTTCCCAGGCAGTATGGGGACCGGAGGCGATTTCCTTTGAGTCGCTGTCTTTCCTCCCGGAAGGGTCTTTTATGCTGGGTAACCTTCAGGTATATAACCGTGCGCTCTTCATTCCCGCCGTATCCCTGGCTGTGGTAATCATTATGCAGTACATACTCAATCACACCAAGTTTGGCTTGGGAACCCGCTGTATTATGCAGGATTCCGCCACCTCCAACCTGATAGGCGTTCCTTCTGATACAATTATTCCCTTGATCTACTTCCTGGGCGGTTTCCTGGGCGTTATGGGCGGCGTGCTGTACTGCTCCTATTACGGCTATATCAGCATTGACATGGGCATGTTGGGCACCATCAAGGCCTGGGCCGTAGTTATGCTGGGCGGCAAGGGCAGTTTCTGGGGCGCTTTCTTCGGCGGTCTGGTTATCGGTGTGGCGGAAGCCATGGCCGGTGCCTATATCGGAACCGCCTATAGAGATGCCGTTGGGTACATCATCATCGTCGTGGTTCTCATGTTCAGGCCTACCGGCATGTTCGGCCACAAGAAAGTGGAGAAGGTGTGATGAATATGAAGACATTAAACAAATTCTCGCTCTCGAGGAATAAGGCCCTGGTTGCCTATTTGATTGTTCTGCTGCTCATGATTATCGCCCCCCTGGTGATAAAAGACGCCTTCATCCTGCGCCTGTTTACCACCACCTATATTTTCAGCATTGTCTGTTTCGGAAACATGCTGGTGGTGGGATATACCGGCATGCTGTGTCTGGGCTTTGTAGCCTTTTACGGCATCGGCTCCTATGCCGGCGCCCTGGCTGCCAAGGAACTGGGCTTTGGCTTCCTGCTCAGCGTGCTGTTTGCTGGTATTGTTGCAGCAATAGTGGGGTTTGTCATCAGCCTGCCCTGTCTGCGTCTGTCTGTTGACTTTGTGGGCCTGATCACCACTTCATTTTTGAACATCTTTTTGGCCATTGCAAGAAACTGGCGCAGTCTCACCGGCGGCCCAAACGGTGTCACCGGCATTCCCCGCCCGGTTATTTTTGGCTATAGAATTGCCTCCGTCACGTCCTTTTATTACCTGATGCTGATATTCATGGTGCTCTCTTTTATTCTGCTGAATAATATCATCCACTCCAAATACGGACGGATGCTTCAGGGAATTCGAGACAACGAGCTGGGTGCGGTCTCTGTGGGTGTGGACAGTCGAAAGATGAAAATCTTTGCCTTCACCGTAGGGTCCCTGTTTGCCGGCATTGCAGGTTCCCTTTACTCCTTCTATATCTCCGCCATTAACCCGGATAACTTTATCTTCAATATCTCTACCCAGATCATGCAGATGTGCGTTCTGGGCGGTATGGGCAGTCTGCCCGGAGCTGTTATCGGTGCCGCCTTCTTTACCGTTGTGCCCGAGCTGTACCGCTCCTTGGCGCTTTACCGCATTGGACTTGGTGGTATTATCATGGTTTTGTGTATGCTCTTCCGTCCTCAGGGACTGTTGGGTTCCCGCGCCTTTGCCGGCGACAAGGGCTTTGCTGACCGGATTAAGCGCGCCCGAGTGGTGGCACAGCAGAAGAAAGCCGCAGCCAAATAGCAGTGCAGTGCAAGCGCTTTGAATAAGAGGAGTAGGAGTGTGAGTAATGAGTCACTTTTTGGAAGTTGAGCATCTTAAAATGTACTTTGGCGGCGTAAAGGCCGTAGATGACTTAAGTTTTTATGTAGATGAACACGAACTGCTGGGCATTATCGGCCCCAACGGCTCCGGCAAGACAACCGTGTTTAACGGCGTTACTGGGATCTATAAGCCCACCGGCGGAAAAGTAATCTTTGACGGCAAGGACATCACAGGACAGTCCCTGCGGAACATGGTGTACCTGGGTATCTCCCGCACCTTTCAGAACCTGCGTATTTTCAAGGCCATGACTGTGCTGGACAACATTATGATTGGCGATACCAAGAACAATCACTCCAACCTGTTTAATGCTGTGTTCCATACCCCCCGGTATAGAAAGTACGAGGAAGAGGCCCGGCAAAACGCGCTGGAAATTCTGGAGATGACCGGGCTGACCGAGTATCGGAATAAATACGTGGGAAGTCTGCCCTACGGCATGCAAAAGCGCATTGAGTTTGCCCGTGCCGTGGTGGTCAACCCCAAGCTGCTGCTTTTGGATGAGCCTGCCGCTGGATTGAACAGTAAGGAAGCCGAAGAGTTGATGGAACTGATCATTGAGGTCAAAAACAGGAAGGGCTTTACCATCATTATGATTGACCACAACATGAAGATCATGATGAGTTCCGCGGAGCGCATCGTTGCCATGGAGACTGGGCAGCTGCTGGCGGAGGGCACGCCTTCTGAAATCCAGAACGACCCGGACGTGATCAAAGCTTATTTAGGTGAGGGATAAACTATGTTACTTTCTGTTGAAGATATCCATGTGTTCTATGGTCCTGTGGAAGCCATCCACGGTGTCTCCTTTGAGGTTGATGAGGGCGAGCTTATCTCCATCGTGGGCAACAACGGCGCGGGCAAAACCACGCTGCTCAATACCATTTCCGGTGCCATGTCCCCCTCCATGGGCGATATTAAATGGCAGGGCAAATCCACCAAAGGCATGGGTGCTGCTCAGTTGGTTCGGTCTGGAATCGCCCAGGTGCCAGAAGGGCGTATGGTTTTCGCCGACAGCACGGTTTATGACAACCTGTTAGCCGGCGCATATGTCCGCAAGGATAAGGAGGGCATCAAAAAGGACATCAATACTTACTTTGAACGATTCCCCATCCTGGGTGAACGCCGCAACCAAAAGGCCGGACTGCTCAGCGGCGGCCAGCAGCAGATGCTGGCCATCGCCCGGGCCCTTATGGCCCGCCCCAAGCTGTTGATGATGGATGAGCCCTCTCTGGGCCTGGCCCCGGTCATTGTGTCGGAGGTTTATAACATCATCGAGCAGATCCGGAAGGAGGGCACTGTGATCCTTTTGGTGGAACAGAATGCCACCCGGGCCCTGTCCGTGGCTGACCGGGCATATATCCTGGTTACCGGTGAGATAACCATGACCGGTCCGGGCAAGGAACTGATGCATAACGACTCGGTGCGTCAGGCTTACCTCGGTGTTTAATATTGTGGGCTGCAGAGCCACAGTATCTAATCACAATATAAAAACGGAAGGAGAAACTATAATGCGTAAGCTCTTGAAGTCCCTGGGCGCTCTGTTACTGGTTGTTATTATGCTTGTCTCTGCTGTCTCTTGCTCCAACTCCAGTTCCGGCAGCTCGGCTGCCTCCTCCGGCGGGGGTGCCGCAGGCTCCGGCGGCTCTGCTTCTGAGCCAGAGGAGAACACCGATCCCATTCGCATCGGCTTGGCCTGCGCTTTGTCCGGCGCCAGCGCAGCCTACGGAAACTATCAGTACTGGGCTGCTAATCTGGCCGCTGAAGAGATCAACGAAGCTGGCGGCGTAAACGGCCGCATGGTGGAGATCGTGGCACTGGATGACGCAAACGACGCCACTCAGGCCCCCATCGTTGCCCAGCAGTTCTGCGATGACCCCACAATTGTAGGCGTTATCGCCCATGGCGGCAGCGCTTGTACTGCAGCCTCCCAGCCCATCTTTGAAGAGGCCGGCCTGCTGAACGTGGCTCCCGCCTCCAGCTCCAACTATCTGTCTACTCTGGGGTTTAGCCAGTGGATGCGTATCGTGGTTTCCGATATCTATCAGGCCCCCCGTATCGCTGCCTTTATCCGGAACAACCTGGGGCTGGACAGCGCCGCTGTGGTGTACGCCAATACTGACGCCGGCGTGGGCATCCTGGAGAACGTAAAGGCCGTCAGCGACGGCCTGGGCCTGTCCATCGTGGCCGAGGAGACCTACAATCCCGGTACCGAGTCCGACTTCTCCACCCTGATTACCAAGGTCAAGTCCACCAACCCCAAGTCCATCATTGTCCAAGGTACTTATCAGGATCTGGGTGTTGTAATGCGCCAGCTCCACGAGATGGGCATGGATGTTCCTATCGTTGGCCTGAGCAGCCTGACCTACCGCGCCACCATCGATCTGGCTGGCGTAGACGCTGTGCAGCAGATGTACTGTGTATGTACCTTTAACCCCTTCAGCGAGAATGAGCTGAACAAGAACTTTATGGCCAACTACACCGCTGAGTTTGGCGCTGATCAGATCCCCTCCAGCCCCTGCGGCCTGACTTATGACGCCGTCTATGTCATCTGCGAGGCTGTGCGCCAGGGCGCTACCCGGGAGAATATCGCTGACTGGATTATGAACCGGATACCCGGCAACGAGCCCTTCGTGATGGAAGATATGCTGCTGGGTCCCAATATCACCTGGTCTGAAAACGGTGATGTGTCCTCCTTTACCTGCAGCGTGGTCAAGGTCGACGAGTCCGGCAACTTTGTGGCCTTTGAGGACGTGGACGAGACCAACCTGGTCATCCCCGAGTAAACAACGAGAGGCAATTGGTTCACTGAATGCTTTAGGGCGGGCAGTACGCCCGCCCTAAAGTATTATATTTTCTGTACTTAGGAGGCAAAAGATGAGCAGTATTACACTTCAATTTCCCAGCAAGCAGGTGATTCGGGCGGAGCTTCTGCAGGAGCAGGAGCCGGCTCTGGTGAAGGACTTTCTGCAGGCAGTGGGGTCAGGCGTGCAGATGGTGTGCAACCACTCGGTGTGCGAAGGGCAGATTTT
>CALWYD010000015.1 GCA_944385675.1 uncultured Oscillospiraceae bacterium | reverse complement strand
GCAGCGATGGTGGCGGCCATAGCCTCGCCGTCCTGCTTTACGGTACCGGTCATGATGCCGGCGTCAATCTTCTCCACCGCGGAGGCCAGGGCGTCCACGCCGAATACAGGAATGGTCTTGCTGCCGCCCTCCAGGTTGTAGCCAGCGGTCTGCAGCGCGGAGATGGCGCCTTCCGCCATGCCGTCGTTGTTGGCGATAACCAGCTCCACCATATTGCCGTTGCCCTCATTGTACTGGCCCAGGATGGTGTTCATGTAGTCGGTGGCGGCCTGAGAGGACCAGGCGCCGGTCTGGTCCACCAGATACTTGTCGGCGTTGTTGGCGTCGTAGAACTTCAGAGCGGGCTTGCCGGCAGCGGTCAGAACAGCGTCGGCATCTTCTACACCGTACTGGGTGCGATACTCGGCCTCGGGGTTGCCCTCCTGGCCCTTGAACATGACATAGGAAATCTCGCCATCGCCGTTGAGATCCACGGCGTCATAGTTGGCCAGCAGATACTCGCCAATGGCCTGGCCCTGCATGTGGCCGGCCTCAGCGGGGTCGGTACCCACGAAAGCGCTGTCCTCATAGCTCTGGATGACAGAGGCGTCAAAGTCGCGGTTAAAGAAGATAACGGGGATGCCGGCATTCTTGGCCGCATCTACCACGTTCTGGGCGGCGTCGGGAGAGGCGTTCTCCACCACGTTGACGATAAGCAGGTTGTAGCCGTCGGTGATGGCGGTATTAATGGAGTCGGTCTGGGTGGCCTGGTTGGTCTGAGCATCAAAGTTCTGGTACTGCACGCCCAGCGCATCCAGTTCCTTGTCCATGGCGGTACGGACGGTGGAGATGTAAGCATCGGCGAAGTTGTAGTAGAACACACCTACCTTCAAATCAGAAGCCGTAGTCTGGGAACCGGAACCAGTCTGAGAACCGGTGCTGGTTCCAGCGTTGGACTGAGATCCGGAGCTGGAATTGGAGCAGCCTGCAAACAGGCCCACCAGCATAACGGCAGCCAGGGCAAGGGCAAGTTTCTTCTTCATGTTTGTTCCTCCTTAAAAAATGAGTTCTTCCGTATTAGGAATTCCTCTCAGATGTCCACAGAAAACTGATACTCCCCGCGAACGACTACATTTTATCCTCCCAACAGGAAAAAAACGATAGAAAAATCTTTCCTCTTCTATAAAAAAACTCCGATTTTTTCCTGTTTCCTCTTCTTCACCACCTTCGGCTCCGTTGCCAGCGCAGATACTCTCTTGCAATATGGGAAAAAATGACCTATAATTTTAACTGGTTTTTTTGGCCCAATCTGGGGAGGAATACTATGTTTATGGATCAATGGGGTGAAAAGCTCTGGCAGCGGCTGGCTCCCACCCATAAGGCCGCCTTCTTCAGCTGTCTTATCACCGGCTACTTGGTACACCTGTATGCCTTTACCAATATTATTCCTAACTGCGACGGTCTGAGCCGGGTATTTGACACTCAGCAGATGACCATCTCCGGCCGGTGGTTTCTCCACTATGCCTCCGCCTTAAACAACTTTACCCAGATGCCCGCCGTCATCGGTCTTCTCTCCCTGCTCTTTCTGGGGATTGCCGCCGCCTTTGTCACAGACTTGCTGGCCATTCGGAGCCGGGTATTGTCAGGTCTCATGGGCGCGACCATGGCCGCCTTCCCCTGCATGGGGTATACTTTTCTCTATATGTTTACTGCCAGCGCCTACTGCCTGGCCATTCTCCTGGCTGTCCTCTCCGTGTGGCTGGCCAGAAGAGGCTGGGGCGGCTGGGCGGCCGGGGTAGTTCTGCTTGCCCTCTCTATGGGCACTTACCAGGCCTATGTTACGATGGCTATCGCCCTGTCCCTGCTGCTGGTCTTAAAAGAGACCCTGACCTCTGGCACCACATTCCGGGGCACCCTGATTCTGGGTCTTCGCCTGGCAGCTTATCTGGCTGCCGGGGCCCTGCTCTATTATGGAATTTTACTGGTGTTTCTTCGAGTAAAGGATCTGGAGCTGCTCTCCTACCTGGGCATGGATGCAGCCAGTTCCGGCTATCCGTTTTCCAGCCTGCCCAGGCTGGTTATGACCGCTTACAAACAGGTGTTGGCCTTCTTTTTCCTCCCCGGCACATCTGATGCCTTTGCCACACCCCTCCTGGTACTGCTGGACTTGCTGGCGGGGGCCGTGGGGCTGGTGTGCTTTGTACTGTGCCTGAAACGGGCCGGACTATATAGGGAGCGCTGGCGCCCTGCAGGCGCTTTAGCTATGCTGGCGCTGCTCCCCCTTGGGATAAACTTTATGCAGATCCTCTCCCCCTATTCCGTCCCTACCCCTTTGATGAAATACGCCTTTGTCACCGTCTATCTGGCGGTGTTCCTCTTGGCTGATTTTACCGACAGACTGCCCGCTTCTCAGCGTCTGCAGCCGTTCGCCCTCCCCTTCACCGCTCTGTGGTCGGCAGTTCTGCTGCTGTTTTGTCTGAACACCAACAATCTGCTCTACACGGCCTCCGCCCAAGCCCATCGGGCCACAGAGAGCTACGCCACCAGACTGATGGCCCGCATTGAAAGTTGCCCGGGATACGAGGCCGGCATGGAGATCCTCATTGTGGGCGCCGTCTCCTCTCAGTCCCTGCAAGCGGACATCCCCAGCTACCGTCAGGTGGAACATTACAGCCTCTCTACGGACAGTGTCATCCCCCTTAATAAACACATCTACTACTATCTGGCAGATTGGCTTAACATCCCCGTGGAAGAACCGGAGGAGGAACTGATGCTGCAGGTGGCCGGCACGCAGGAGTTTGCTCAAATGCCCCTATACCCCTCTGACGGCAGCGTGCAGGTGCTGGATGGCCGGGTAGTAGTCAAAGTTCAGGAGTCCTATACGCCTAAATCAGACTACGAAATTGCGTACGAGAACAGGAGATAAGTCCATGGCAGATACATGCAAGCAGGGGCTGTTGTCCGTCATCCTTCCCTCTTACAATGAGGAGGGCTCCGTTCCCCGGGCAGCTCAGACTATTACACGACTGCTTACCCAGGCCGCCATCCCCCATGAACTCATCTTTGTGGATGACGGCTCCCGGGACGGCACATGGGCGGCTGTTCAAGCCCAGTCCCGCCTGTATCCCTGTGTGCGGGGCGTGCGCTTTTCCCGCAACTTTGGTAAGGAAGCCGCCATCTTCGCCGGACTGGCCCAGGCAGCCGGGGCCTGCGCCGCCGTAATGGACTGTGACCTGCAGCACCCCCCGGAAAAGGTAGTGGATATGTACCGCCTGTGGCAGCAGGGCTACCAGGTAGTGGAGGGCATTAAGGCAAACCGTGGCAAGGAATCTCCCTTGCATACCCTTGCTGCAAAAGGATTTTATTCTCTTATCAGCCGGGCTACCGGCATTGACATGTCTCGGGCATCCGACTTTAAGCTGCTGGATCGCCGGGCGGTAGACACCCTGCTGGCCATGCGGGAAAAAAACGCCTTTTTCCGCGCCCTGTCCTCTTGGATTGGGTTTTCTACCACACAGGTGGAATTTGAGGTGCAGCCCCGCCTGGAAGGGGAGTCCAAATGGTCCCTGCGCAGCCTGGTGCGCTATGCCCTGACCAACCTTGCTTCCTTCTCCACTGCCCCTCTTCATTTAATTACCCTGTTGGGAATTGTGGTCTTCATCTGTTCGGTGGTTATGGGTATGTGGTCTTTGTGGCAGAAATTTACCGGTCAGGCCTTGGAGGGGTTTACCACGGTGATTCTGCTGCAGCTTCTTATCGGCAGCGTTTTAATGATCTGTCTTGGCATCATCGGCTACTATATTGCAAAAATTTACGAGGAAGTGAAAGATCGGCCCCGGTATATTATATCCCAGCACTGTGAGGCTTCTGACCATGATGGACAAGCTGAAAAAGATATTTGACCCCACTTTTTTCCGTTTCCTTGCAGTAGGGGTGGTAAACACCCTAGTGGGCTACGGAGTGATGTTCGGCTTATACAATTTGGCCGGGCTGCACCGGTGGGGGGATACCGGCTATTGGCTCTCCTCCGCCGCCAACTATGTGGTAGGCAGTATCGTCAGCTTCTTTCTCAACAAGCACTTCACGTTCCACAATCGGGAAACCGGGGCCGGGGTAGTGGTACGCTTTGTGGTCAATATCTCCCTGTGCTACCTGCTGGCATATGGCCTGGCCAAGCCTGCGGTGGGTTGGGCCCTGGGCGGTATCGGGCTGACGCCTCAGCTCCAGGGGAACTTAACCATGCTCTTCGGCTCTGGTCTATTTGTGCTGCTTAACTATCTGGGTCAGCGCTTTTTTGCCTTCAAATCCTGGTAATTCCAGTCTCGCCTTAAAAAATAACAGCCCCCCACCATCTGGTGGGGGGCTGTCTTCTCCCTATTTAGTTTCCGTGGGAGGGTTCCTGGGTAAAACTGGGGCCACAGCCAGGGCAGAGGGCCGCCTTCTTTCGGCGATGACACGCCCACAGATCCGCCCCGACCAGGATAAAACACCAGGTCAGCAGGAGCCCCAGCACCAAAATGGCACAGTTACGGAAAAACGTTTCAGGCAAAATCAAAATGACCGGATCCTCCCACCAGTTGAACAGCCAATTATCTTTTCCCGGGAAAAACAGCTGGTGGAACACCACAAACGCCCGGTTAAAATCAGAGGCAGCAAAGGCCCCCACCGCTAAAAAAACCGTTCCCAGGCCACAGGCTGCCCAAAAACCCGGCCCGTGCCCCAGCAGCAGTTTGGGTCGCAGCCGCCTCTGGCGCCCCACCAGAAACAGTATCGCCAGCCCCGCCAGAGACAGGCCCAGTACCCATATATCCAGCAGAAACAATCCCCGTACATCGGCAAAGTGGCTTGCTCCGGAGGCGGAGAAGTGCAGCACTCCAGCCCCAAACTCCTCTCGCAGCCCCAGGCAGTAGTCCATCACCTGATTAAAGGCCTGGACGATCTCCGCTCGGGTCAGACCGGTGGCCTCCTCCAGTCCCAGCGGCCCAATGTGCGCGTAATAAAAGGTCCGGCACAGCACAGGGACAGCCACCGCTCCGGTGAACACCGCCAGAGCCGTCAGTACAGCCTCCGCCACAGCCAGTCCTCTACTTGTTTTCATCTCCCCTACCTCCAAACCAGGCCCCAGGCAGGGCCGAGAGCACAATAAGTACCTGGGCAGGGAGATAACATAGCCACATCCCTACCCTTGCCGCAGCATACAGGTTGCCTGGCACCAGGTCGGGAACGTTAAACACGCCCACCCATACATCACAGCAGAAAAACAGCACCAGTCCCAGGGCAAACAGCCGCATACGCCGGCCGGGCAGAGTCAGGCTCTGCCCCATATTGCAGGCAAAAAAACTTATGTAAACTACAGCCAGGGCGTCCAGTCCACTCCATCTGCCTGCTGCGGCCAGGAGCACAAGGGCCCCTACAGCCAGGCCCCCCCGTACGCCCCACCTGCCCTGTCCACCGTTGTTACGGAGGATACGCACCAGATAACACAGCTGCACCCCGCAAAACAGCATCACCCCTAAGAGGTAGTGATCCTCCTGCACCAACAGATACCAGTCCGCCCAAACCGTCAATCCCAGGGCCAGACAGACCAGCCGCTCTCCTCCCCAAGCCAAACACGCCCACAGGGCGAAAGCCAGACAGAGGAGGATGGCGGCGTATTTGATGGGTGTGGAGCTCCCTCCGCCCCGGATATCCACTGTCAGGAACCACAGGTACAAGATGCCCTCCAGGGCTAAAAAACCTCCTATGACCCCTCTGGCTCTCTGCGGCACGGCCTCCTGCCCTCCTTTTCCTCGGCCCAGCCGGGCGAAACTTATCTGTCCTTTCTGTCCGTCCGGGCGCTTGCCCTTATCATACCACAACATTCCCCTTCGCGCAACGCAGCCTGACCCAACGCCCTTTTCCTGCAAAAAGCTGCCTCTGGATATGCATCTCTCCAGAGACAGCTCTTTTTTCCTGGGTGGCATATGCCTCCCTTCCGCCTCCTAAGGAGCTCGGTGTCCTGGCGTCTTCAGCCCCCCAGAATCTGCTTCAGTTCTCCCAACAGCTCCATGCCTTTGAACTTCAGCACGTAGCCTTGATTCTCTCCGGTAATGAGAGAAATCTGATCTGTGTCAAAGTATCCGGCTTGGGCTGCCTCCCCCACACTCTGACTGGCTGCTCCCAGACAGAGGGGCGGGAAGGCCACACACCACCAGTTCTGGCCCGCACCTTCCCCGATGACCACCCGCAAAGCGGTGTAGTCCCCGGCAGGCAGGGCAAAATCCTCGTATTCCTTGGTGGGAAACCAGCACTGAGTGAGTTGAGCGGTAACAGGATAGTCGTACCCCTGTTCCTCCACCACCTGTTGCCCTGCTTGGGACAACAGGGGCAGACTCTCCTCCAGGGCCTGTTTGGCCTGCTCCAGGGTGGCATTGGGGGGATAGAGGCCCTGGGCCTGCTCCAGCACCTGGTCTCTTACCGCTAGCTTCAGTTCCTGGTCCGCCTGGCTGTCTGAGTTGGCAATCACATGCAGGCGAATTATCTGCCCAGCCAACTCCGATTGTTCTCGGTTCAACCACAGCCCCGCGCACATGGCGCACAGCACGCCCAGCAGCAGAGCTACCTCCCACCGTTTTAGCTTCCTGTCCATGTCTTATCCTCTCCGGTCTTAAAAAAGGCCGTCCTTCCTATACGATTTGTACGTACAGTATGGACAGCCTTTTTCTTGTTTAAACCGTTTGGGCCAGAAAGGTGTCTGAATAATGCCGGGACAGTACCTTAGCGGCCGCCCGAGCCTGTTCCTCCTGTTCGAACAACCCAAAGGCGGTAGGACCCGTTCCGCTCATATTGGCTCCCAGCGCACCACACTGAATAAGGGCATTTTTGATTTCTCCCACCTTGGCCTGCTGCCGGGGAGGAAGCACATCTTCAAAGACATTATACATCCGCCGGGCCGCCCCCCCTAAATCTCCGGCTTGTAAAGCGGCCAACATCCCATCTGTGTCCGGATGCCGGCGCAACCGACATCCGTCTATCCGGGCAAAGAGTTCGGGGGTGGAGATAGGAAAGTCCGGCTTACTGGCCACAACCCAGCACCGGGGCAAGGAAGGCAACAAAGTCAATTCCTCCCCCCGTCCCTGCGCCAGGGCGGTCCCTCCCAATACGCAGTAGGGCACGTCAGATCCCACCCGCTCCCCCACCTTAGCCAGCTCCATGGGGTTGAAAGGCTCCCCTTCCATCTGATTTAAGGCCCGCAGCACAGCGGCTGCGTCACTGCTCCCGCCGGCCATTCCTGCACACACGGGGATACGCTTAGTCAGGACAATGTTAATTCCGGGGCAGGCTTGCCCCAGCGACTCATAGAAACGCAGAGCAGCAGCTCCGGCTAAATTTTTTTCTCCTCCCGGCAGGAAGCTCAAGTCGGAGCGCACCTGTACCCTCCCTGTCCCGTTTTTCTCCAGACGCACCGTGTCAGCCAGGGTAATGCTCTGCATCACCATCTTTAAATCATGGTAGCCGTCTTTCCGCCGGCCCAGCACATCTAAGGTCAGGTTCAGCTTTGCCGGCGCCTGCACCTCCATGTTCTTCCCTCCTGTCCCTTGAGCGCTCATGAGCGGATCCGCCGTGCCTCCAGATAAAACCGCTTGTCCTGTGCCCGGCCCACGGAAAAGGTCTTTCGAGGCAGTACGCCATCGTGAATTACTGTGGGGAACAGCTCCTCTTTCTTAAGCGCCGGGAGAAGAAACGCCACGGCATCCGGGTGGCTGCGGGCCAGATGAGAGGCCACGCCCTCCCCATGGACATAGTCTATCCGGCTGTCCAGGTGATGGGCAAGAAATTCATCCAGAAAATTCTGGAGCGTCCCAGCTGTCAGGTGGGCTTTGGGGTTCGGAACGGTTACAGTCCCCTCTCCCCCGTCATAAACATAGCGTATCCTGTGACGACGCCCCGATCCACAGTCCTCTTTTCCCCACACGGCCTGAGGATAATACTGGGCCAGGCCAGCCAGCAGCTGCTTCGGATCCACGCCAAATACCACCCGGTAGATCGGTTGGAAGACCAGAACCGGGTCATAGAGGTTGACCAGCTCACAAAGGGCAAAACGGGAGGGCAAGTTGGGCCACTGTTCCGGCTCAGTTATGCGCTTGGCCCGCTCATAACATTCCTTGGCAGCAGCCAGGGAGTGGTTCCCGTCCCCCACTGCAAATAGCAGTACTGGTTCCTCCCCCTTCAGACCGTACCGGCTATGGAAGTGGTCGGGCCGGGCCAATGCCTTCATGGCCTGGGCCACCCGCGCCATTTCCTGGTCATCCAGGCGCCAGCCCCGCAGGTGTCCGCCTCCCTCCATCAAGTCAAAGTCATAGAGCTTCTCCAGTTCTCCCACCCGCTTGGACACAGGCTCAATCACCGTCTGCTCCGGATCGTCTGTCAGAAGCATGGCGTGGGGCAATTCTATAGGCGCGTTTTTCCGTACCGCCACCCGTGGAGGGATGCGTGAGAGGACCACCCCCTCCGTGGCCCGGATGAGCGTCCCTCCTCCAGGTTCATAATCGTACTGCTCCAAATCCACCATACCCACCAGCCCCCGGCGGATTTTCCCGCCCTCCAGAGTGCGCTCTACGTAAATAAGGGTATCGGGGTAAAGGGTGAAACGCTGCTCCCGGAGATACCGGGTCATGGTGTTGTTGATCTCCATAATATCCGTCTCCACGTCCGGGCCCTCCAGACAGCTTTCAGGCAAAATCAGGCGCAGAGACGAGGGGGCTCTCCCCACCCGCTCCTCTACCCGCTGCCAGTACTCCGGCTGGGAGGTGTACTGGTCACAGGCTACCACCGACCACAAAGACAAATCACAGTCTCTGGGTAGGAGAATGTCCGCCGGGCGGAAAGGGAGAGACTCAAAGTGCGTTGTCATACACGCTCACTCGTTTCCAAGAAAAGTCGGCCGTGGGGCGCAAGCCCCAATCGGCACAGGTATATTTTTATTTCATCATCGTGTTCCGAATAGCTGCCAGCAGGTCGTCAAATTCCTCAAAGACGGGCAGTTCCGGATAGTCTGCCTTAATTTTTTCCGTACTCTTAAACAGAAAGCCCCCCTTGCTGGCCTGAATCATGGCCAGATCGTTGTAGCTGTCCCCCACGGCAATGGTGTCATAGCCGATGGACTGCAGGGCTTTCACGGTGGTGAGTTTGGACTGCTGGCAGCGCATATGGAAACCGGTGATCTCTCCGCTCGGAGCCACCTCCAAGGTGTTGCACAGCAGGGTAGGCCACCCCAGCTTCTTCATCAAGGGCATGGCAAACTGTTCAAAGGTGTCGCTGAGGATGACCACCTGGGTAAAAGAGCGCAGTTCGTCCAGAAACTCCTTGGCTCCCGGCAGCGGGTCAATGGAGGCAATGGTCTGCTGAATCTCTTTCAGCCCCAATCCGTGTTCCTTTAAAATACCCAGACGCCAGCGCATCAGCTTATCATAGTCTGGCTCATCCCGGGTGGTACGTCTCAATTCAGGAATGCCGCTGGCCTGGGAAAAGGCAATCCAAATCTCCGGTACCAGCACACCCTCCATATCCAAACAAGTAATATACATCCTTTGTCCGTCCTCTCTCTGTGTCCCTGTGTATCTCTTACGATCCCTCTCTGCCCTGTTTGCGGCGCAGATTCGTCAGGAAGTTGTCCAGTCGGCTGACCGCCTCGGCGATGTCCTTCATGGAGGCGGCATAGCAGGCCCGCACGAAGCCCTCGCCCCCCGGGCCAAAGGCGTTGCCCGGGATGACCGCTACCTTCTCCTCCACCAAAAACTGCTCGCAAAATGCCTCGCTGGTCAGGCCTGTGGAACGGATACAGGGGAAGACATAAAAGGCCCCCTTGGGCTCAAAGCACTCCAGCCCAATCCGGTTAAGGCTCTCCACCAGGTAGCGCCGGCGGCGGTCATACTCCTCCCGCATATGCTCGATGTCCTTGTCCCCGTTGCGCATGGCCTCCACCGCAGCGTACTGGCTGGTGGTGGGGGCGGACATGATGCCAAACTGGTGCAGCTTGGTCATGGCGGCAATGATAGGCTTGGGGGCGCAGACGTAGCCCATACGCCAGCCCGTCATGGCGTGGCTCTTGGAGAAGCCGTTGACCACTACGGTACGTTCATACATGTCAGTGAGGTTGGCCATGGAGACATGGCGCTGGCCATAGGTAAGCTCGGCGTAGATTTCATCAGAGAGCACCATGATATCGGTACCCCGCAGCACATCGGCGATGGCCTCCAAATCCCGGCGCTCCATAATGCCGCCGGTGGGATTAGACGGGAAGGGGAGTACTACCGCCTTGGTCTTTGGGGTGATGGCGGCCTTGAGCTGCTGAGGGGTGAGGCGGAACTCATTTTCCGCCTTCAGCTCCACATAGACCGGTACGCCCCCGGCCATCTCCGTCAGGGGGCCGTAGCAAACAAAGGAGGGCACCGGCACAATGACCTCATCCCCCGGATTGACCAGCACTCGCAAAGCCAGATCGATGGCCTCGCTCCCCCCTACCGTGACCAGAATCTGGCCGTTATAGTCGTAGTGCAGGTCAAAGCGGCGGTTTAAATAGGCAGATATCTCCCGGCGCAGCTGAAGCATACCGGCGTTGGAGGTATACTTGGTGTGCCCCCGCTCCAGAGAATAGATGCCCGCGTCCCGGATGTGCCAAGGAGTCACAAAATCCGGCTCCCCGATACCCAGGGAAATGGCGTCGGTCATTTCCTCTAAAATGTCAAAAAACTTCCGGATTCCCGAGGGCTTTATCCCCTGAATCTTGGTATTTAAAATCTGGTCGTAATTCATACGAAGATGTACTCCCTTTCCTCGGGCTCCTGGGGACGGAACACCAGGTGCTTCTCTTTGTATTTCTTTAAAATGAAGTGGGTAGCCGTCCCGGTGACCCCGGGAATCGGAGCTAGGCGCTCGCCCACAAATTGGGCTACTTCCCGCAGGGTCCGTCCGGAGATAATCACAGTCAAATCAAAAGACCCGCTCATCAGGTACATACTCTCTACCTCGTCATACTGGTAGATACGCTCCGCCACCCGGTCAAAACCGTTCTCCGACTGGGGAGTCACATTCACCTCAATGAGGGCAGTCACTGTCTCCCGGCGCACCCGATCCCAGTCGATGATGGCTTTGTAGCCCAGAATAACCTGCTCCTCTTCATATTTCTTTATCGCTTGCTCTGTCTCTTCCAGAGACAGTCCGGCGGCGGCCGCCAACTGTGCCGTACTCAGGCTGCAGTCCTGCTCCAATAATTCCAACAGCTTTTCCATAAGACCCTCTCCTCTGCTTCCCAATTAAGTTCCGCTGCAGAAGCAACAAAACAGGTTCTTAACATTATACACACATCGACGCCGAAAAACAATCCCCGCCTTTTCTTAACTTTATCTTTTTCTCTTAATAAAACAGCTAAGGCCTCCAGTCCCCCATGGCCTCCTCCAGCTTTTCCAGAGCCCGTTTCTCAATACGGGATACATAGCACCCCAGCTATTGTAAGCGATTTCCGCCGGAAATTTACGCCGTGTGGGACGGCGCAATCCCTTGCAGTATCTGGCTTTCCTCCGTTTCGTCCAGCTGGGCGAAGCGGAATTTGATGATGATCTCTTTGTCCTCGGTGAGTTCCACCCGCTCGATGAGGCTCACCAGCAGCTCCCGGCTCTCCTCGGCAGTTTCAATGAACCGCTGTACCAGTTCCCTGGCTCTGTCCTCACTGCGGACGGGGCTTTTTTGACGCAGTTCCAACTCCTGTCGTTTCGCCTCCAGCTGCTCCCGCTCCAGCTTGATCCGGCCAAAGATGCGCTGGAAGTCCGCCTCGGGCAGCAGCCCGCTGAGCCGGTCGGTATACATCCGGTCCAGGTTGGCGGTAAGGCTGTCGATCTTGGATTGGAGCGCTTGGAGTTCCGACTCCAGGCTGCTCTGCTTTTTGGCATTCTCCACAG
>CALWYD010000014.1 GCA_944385675.1 uncultured Oscillospiraceae bacterium | reverse complement strand
AAGTCTCCTTTGACAAGGCGGACGACCTTACCGTCCTTAATATCAATGGCCGGAAATAAAATCATCCCGTCTCCTCCATTTCACAAAAGGCCCGCAGGATATTAAGCCCTACAGTACCGCTTTTTTCAGGGTGAAACTGAGTCCCCATGACATTTCCGTGCTGAACCGCCGCGGTCAGCTCCGGACCGTATTCAGTGGTTGCGATCAGGCTCTGGTGGCAGCGGGTAGCGTAGTAGGAATGAACGAAATAGACCCAGTCCCCCTCCCGGATATAGCGAAACAGGGGGCTGACGGGCCGGTTTTGGGGAAAGTGCAGGGCGTTCCAGCCAATGTGAGGCACTTTGTACCCCTGGGGTACCACAGGTTCCATGCTTACCACCTGCCCTGGAATCAGTCCAAGGCCCTGGTGACGGCCGTACTCAAAGCTCTCCTCAAAGAGCAGCTGCATGCCAAGACAGATTCCCAGCAGGGGCTTGCCCTTTCGGGCTTCTTCCTGAACCACCCGATCCAGGCCTTTTTTTCGCAGCAGAGCGGCGGCGTCCCCAAACGCTCCGACTCCGGGTAAAATGATTTTTTCAGCATCACGAATGACCCGTTCCTCGCCGGTAACCTTGACGTCCGCCCCAAGGACTTGTAGGGAGCAGGTGAGAGAGAAGAGATTCCCCACCCCGTAGTCCACAATGGCGACCATTTACAAAACCCCCTTGGTAGAAGGAATCTCTTGGGCAAAGGAGGGATCGATGGCCACCGCCTGACGGAGGGTTCGGGCGAGGCTTTTAAAGGTGCCCTCAATAATATGGTGGCTGTTTTTCCCCGCCAGCTGCCGCACATGGAGTGTCATCCGGCTCCGGCGTACAAAAGCCAACAGGAACTCCTCAGTCAGCTCTGTGTCAAAGCTGCCCACCTTCTGAGTGGGAATCTGCAGATCATAGCACAGCAGTTCCCGGCCCGACAGGTCGGCGGCGGTGAGAATAAGAGCCTCGTCCATGGGGAGAACGGCGCTGCCGTAGCGGTTGACTCCCCGCAGATCTCCCAGGGCCTGGGCAAAGGCGTCCCCCAGACAGATGCCCACATCCTCCACTGTGTGGTGGTCGTCCACCCAGGTGTCACCCTGGCACCGTACGGTCAGGTCAAAGCGGCCGTGGCGGGCAAACAGGGTAAGCATGTGATCCAAAAAGCCGCAGCCGGTGGCGATATCGCCCTTTCCCGCCCCGTCCAGGCACAGGGAGAGGGAAATGTCTGTCTCGCCGGTCTTTCGGCAGATTTCTGCGTATCTCATATCCTCATCCCTTCTCCTTCATAATGGCCTGTATCTGGCTTAAAAAAGCGTCCATCTGTTCCCGGGAGCCAATGGTCACCCGAACATAGTCCCTTAAAGCGGGCTTGTCCCAGCAGCGCACCAGGATTCCCCGCTCCTTCAATTTGTGATAAAGGGTGATTCCGTCCATTTTGGGGCAGCGGGTAAAAATGAAATTAGCCAGAGAGGGAATGGTGGTAAAGCCCAACTTATCCAGTGCCTCCACGGTGTAGCTGCGGTTTTCCATAATGGCCTGGCAGTTTTGCCGGTAGTAGTCCTGGCTGTCCAGGGTCGCCTCAGCCGCCACAAGGGTAAGGCGGTTGATGCTGTAGGGGTTAGTGGAAAATTTCAGACGGTTTAAATCATCAATGAGCCGGGCGTCCCCCAGTGCAAACCCAAGCCGTCCACCTGCCAGAGAGCGGGATTTGGAGAAGGTCATACACACCAGCAGGTTGTCATGGCTTTGAATCAGTTCTACACAGCTCCGGGCGCCAAAGTCCACATAGGCCTCGTCTACCACCACCACATTGTCTGGATTGCTCTCCAGGATTTTACCGATCTCCTCTGGGGGAATGGCACGCCCGCTGGGAGCATTTGGGTTAGCCAGGACAATGGTGCACCCAAGCCCGCAGTAGTCATCAGGGTTCAGAATAAACCCGGGGTTCAGAGGGATTTCCCGGGCGGGCAGGTTGTGGAGCTTGGCATAAACGGGATAAAAGCCGTAACTGATGTCCGGAAAGGCAACCGGGTGCTGCCCGTCACAGAAGGCCATAAAGGCGAAGTTTAGTACGTCATCGGACCCGTTGGATAAAAAGACGTTTTCCTCTCCGACATTATAGTACTCCGCCAGCTTTTTGCGCAGACCACGGCAGTCCGGATCGGGATAGAGGTTGAGTTTCTCAACCTGGCTGCTGTTGACGGCGGCGATTACCTGAGGAGAGGGGGGAAAGGGGGATTCGTTGGTGTTCAGCTTAATATACTGCCGATCCTGGGGCTGTTCCCCGGGCACATAGGCCTCCAGCGCAGAGAAGCGGCTACTCATATATCGGCTCATGGCTTATCTCCCCCTGTACCGGCCTGGCCGGATCTTGACAGAACGCTGCGGGCGTGTGCCTCCAGACCCTCCTGGCGGGCAAAGCAGGCAACTTTGTCTGCGGCCCGCTCCAAGGCGGCAGGTGTGTAATAGGTAAACTGCATTTGTTTGACAAAGTCGTTGACAGACAGGGGACTCATAAAGCGTGCGGTTCCACTGGTGGGCAGGGTGTGGTTTGGGCCGGCAAAGTAATCTCCCAGAGCCTCGGGGCAGCTGCGGCCCAGAAAGATCGAACCTGCGTGGATAATTTTATTCAGGTAGTCAAATGGATTGTCCACACACAGCTCCAGGTGTTCCGGAGCGAGCTGGTTGGCCATATTAATGGCCTGTTCCAGATTGTCTGTCAGGATAATTTTTCCCCGTGTGTCAATGGAGACCCTGGCAATTTCCGCCCGGGGCAAGAGGGGAATCTGCCGCTCCAATTCTTCACTGACCGCCTGGGCAAGCTGGGAACTGTCAGTGACCAGAACTGCCGTGGCCATCTTATCGTGTTCGGCCTGGCTGAGCAGATCTGCGGCCACCACTGCCGGGTCGCTTTTCCCGTCGGAGACGACCAGAATCTCGCTGGGACCGGCGATCATGTCAATGGCTACCTGACCAAAAACTTGACGTTTGGCCTCGGCCACGTAGGCATTTCCGGGGCCGACGATCTTATCCACCCGGGGAATTGTCTGGGTTCCATAGGCCAGGGCAGCCACAGCCTGGGCCCCGCCCACCCGAAACACCCGATCCACACCGGCAATTCGTGCCGCGGCCAGAATGACAGAGGCGATGTCTCCGCCTTTGGAAGGAGGAGAGACCATGAAAATTTCCGGGCAGCCGGCAAGTTTGGCGGGGATGGCGTTCATCAAAACGCTGGAGGGGTATGCGGCGGTACCGCCGGGAATATACAGGCCAACCCGCTGGATGGGGACTATCTTTTGCCCCAAGATAATTCCGTCCTTTTGGCTGACAACAAAGCTCTGGCGTACCTGGCGACTGTGGAAATCCCGGATATTTTCAGCGGCCTGCTCTAATACCTGGCGAAACTCCGGATCAAGAGACTCCACCGCATGGTCCAGCTCCTGGGGAGAAACCTGGATGGAGTCTAGCTCAGTCCCGTCAAATTTCCGGGCGTACTCCCGCAGAGCCTCATCCCCCTCCTGGCGGACCCGGCGGATGATGTCGCCTACGGTAGCGGAAAGTTCCTGGTTGTTGCCCTCTGTTCCCCGGGAGAGGATCTCATCAGAGGACAGCTGCTCTTCTTGATAAATACGAATCATGTTGCCTTACTCCTCTCCTGCTCTGCCTGTAGGCGGCAAAATTGTTCCATTCGGCCGCACAGGTCGGTAATTTTCTGATTTTTAAATTTATAACTGACTTTATTGGCAATTAGGCGGGCACTGATGTCCACAATGGTCTCCTTGGGCTCCAGGTTATTTTCCAGCAGGGTTTTTCCTGTCTCCACAATATCCACAATGACATCACTCAGCCCTAAAATGGGGGCAATCTCAATGGAGCCGTTTAGCTTAATAATGTCAATGCTGCGGCTGAGAGAGGCATAATACTCCTGGGCAATACGGGGAAACTTGGTGGCCACCCGCAGGGTACGGCCCATAGTGTCATGAAAATCCTTTTTGGCAGCCACACACATCCGGCATTTTCCGATGCCCAGGTCGGCCAGCTCGTAGACATCGGGCTGATACTCCAACAGGATATCCTTTCCCGCCACACCCACATCGGCTGCTCCGCGTTCCACGTAGATGGGGACGTCTGTGGGCTTTACCCAGAAGTAGCGGACTCCGCGCTGAGGATTTTCAAAAATCAGCTTGCGGTTTTCTTCCGCGATAGAGGGGCATTCATAGCCCACGGATTGAAAGATACTGTATACTTTTTCTCCCAACCGGCCTTTTGGCAGGGCGATATTAATGAAATCCACGATTACCCCACCTCCTTGACCCAGTGAAATTTTATGCCGGAAGGAACTTGCCGTTCTGTACGCACAGACAGTCCGCCTCTCCGATGCTCCTCCGCTGCCTGGGCCACCTGTTTGGGAGAAGTGTCCGGCCCATACAGCAGAAGCACATCCACATCATAGCGCTCCTCTCTGGATTGGAGCTGCTCCAGGAGATCCATGTATACGGCAAAGCCTATGGCGCCGGACGATTTTCCCATTTTCCTCAGCAGATTATCATATCGTCCCCCAGCTAAAATTCTGCATGGAAGGCCCGGCAGATAGCCTCGGAAGATAAGACCGCTGTAATAGCTCATGTCATTTACAACAGAAAAATCCAGACGCAGATGGTTCTCGGCACCTTCTACCAGGGCACACACGCTCTCCAGTTCATCCAGTGCCTGGGCCATGGCTTGGTTGCGCACCATTTTCTTCAGACGGGGAAGGGCCTGGGAAGGGGAGGCGTATAGTGTGGTGAGACTGCAGAGATCCCGGATAATTTCCTGCCCAACATTCAGCCGGCGGCAGCTTTGTTCAAGTTCCGGAACATTCTTTTTTTCCATCAGGGACATTAAATTTCCCCGGGGCTCCTCCGGTACGCCGGCTTGGTCCAGCAGTCCCGCGACAAAGCCCAGATGACTCAGATCCAATAAATATTTATCGCTGATGATCTCCAGACTTTTGGCGGCAAGGAGCACCACCTCGGCCATTGCCCAGAGGTCCAAATCGCCGATACACTCCAGCCCCACCTGCATAATCTCTTTGTAGTCATGGGAGGTGGGGGAGGAGCGGTAGATATTTTCGTTGTAGTAAACCTTTCTTAAGGCACCCTCTCCTTCCTTTGTGTTTTTGATAATGGAAAGAGTTACATCTGGCTTTAAAGCCATCAGCTTTCCATCAGCACCAGTAAAAGTTAAGATGTTCTCACAAGATAGAAAGCTTTTATTTCGTACGTAGAGGTCATACTCTTCAAACTTGCTCATTTTATAGTAGGCGTATCCGTACTGCTGGTACAGTGTCCGCATACGGACCATTGCCCGCTCTTCCTCTTTCAGGGTCAGCTCCGGATTCATGTTTTTCCTCCTGTATTTCTTAATTTTGGTCATAATCAGGATGGCGGTGTCGATAGTCCGGATGGCAATGGTGCAGGGAGTACTGGTGATCTGCCAGGTGCTCCCTCTCAAAACCGGTCCCCAGAAGCCGTTGAGAGAGGTGCAGCCGGTACATGTTCAAAAAAGATACATTCATAATAGCTTCACCTCCGCTTTCTTGCTTTAATATAATAGTGAAATAGTTTAAGAAAGTCAACACGCAGGGAAAAGAAACGATACTGTGGAAATAACTGAAATATTTCCTCCAAAATTTGCTTTTTACTCTATTGTGCCGAAAATGTGTCGAAACAGGTTTTTCCAGTAAAGTGATGGGCCACAAAGCCAAAAATCTGTGGGATGTGGAGTCCGCCCTGGTGTCCCGGTGAGAAGAAGTGGAATGACCGAGGGGTAGTTTGTGTGGCAAAGGGAGACAGTAGAAAAATCTGTCTATAGGTGATACAATAAAACTACTGTCCGGAACAACAGAACACTGAATTAACAGATAGAAGGATTTGTTTATGGTGGACAAACCAGAGTTAAAATCAGTTACAAAAAAGCTTTACGCCCTGTTGGACAGGGAGCAGAAACGAAGTTTTATCGCAATCCTTTTTGCCATGGCCGTATCTGCCGGGCTGGCCCAGCTTACCCCCAAGGCCATTGGTTGGCTCACCGACGATATTCTACAGCACAGGCAGATAGACTTTCTCCAGATAATACCGGTTCTGCTTGTTATCCTGTTAGCTAATGTGTTAAATGAGCTCATCAAGGTTTGGCGCCGGATTATGGTGGAGGATACCGCCACAAAGACAGAAAAAAAGGCCAGGGTTATGGCCGTTGCCTCTTTGCTGAAGGCCCCGCTGTCTTTTTTCAAAGAGAATATGAAGGGCAACATTCACGGGAGGCTGAACCGGTGTCTGGATGGGACGGTCCGGCTGGAAAAGCTACTATTCATGGACTTTGCGCCTGCAATTTTCAACAGTGTCGCTGCAGTTGTCGTCATTTTTATGACGCTCCCTGTTATTTTGGCGCTGCCTATGCTGCTGGTCATCCCCATAGGGGTGGCAATTGTTTTTCGGCAAATCAGCACCCAGCGGGGGATACGGGTGGAGTTGCTGGAGACAAAGGCAGCCATGGACGGCTCTATTGTAGAGCTGCTCAACGGGATTGAAGTTATCCGGGTGACGGACAGCGTCGCCACAGAAGAGAGGCGGTTTGAAGGTAAGTCAGAAGCCTTGCGAAGCAAAGAGATGAGACACCATGTGCAAATGGCAAAATACGACTGCCTGAAATTTATCAACCAAGTGGTGTTCACGGTTTTCATGATAGGTGTTTCAGCTTATTTGGCAACTCAGCAAGTGATTAGTGTAGGGGCCGTCCTTACCTCCTACCTCTGTTTTACCCAGCTGCTCAAGCCGCTGGAAGAGCTGCACAGGATACTGGATGAGCTGTCAGAGAGTATCATTTTAGCGGAAGATTTTTTCAAAATGGCAGAGATAAAAAATGATTTCTCCTACGCCCAAGTCAGGCAGCCTGCCTGTCCACCTGATAGGCACAAACCTACGCTGGAGATCCGTGGGCTGCGCTTTGCTTATGAAGATAGCGAGGATGGCAAGGCAGTGCTGGATGGAGTTGATTTAGGGGTTGAAAAGGGGCTGTTTCTGGGGATTGCGGGGCCCAGCGGCTGTGGAAAGTCCTCCCTCATTAAAGCAATTTGCAAACTGGAGAAGTGCCAGGGGGAGATATGGATTGACGGTACAAACATTCAGGAATTGTCAAGGAAAGAATTGGCCGAGGCCATTACCTTGGTGCCCCAAAACCCCTTTTTGATTGCAGGAACCATCCGCGAGAATATCTGTTATGGGCTGGATAGAAGCCCCACCCAACAAGAGTTGGAGGAGGCTATTGAGAAGGCGTGTCTGGGAGAGTTTGTAAAAAGCCTGCCCAATAAGCTGGATACAGTTTTGGCAGAGGGGGGGAGCAATCTGTCTGGTGGGCAGCGGCAGAGGATTGCCATCGCCAGAATTTTTTTGAGAAAGCCCCGGATTTTAATTTTAGACGAAGCCACTTCGGCGCTGGACAACACATCTGAGAGGTTGATTCAAAATGAAATTGAGAAACTGCAGAAGAGCTATCAGATTACAGTTCTATCTATTGCCCACAGGCTCACAACCCTGCAAAATTCCGACCGAGTTATTGTGATGGACCGGGGAAAGATCGTACAGACCGGCGGCTATCATGAATTGGTTCAAACAGAGGGGATTTTCAGGGATATGTACTACGGAAGAGTAAAATAACCCAAGGCAAGCCCCTAAAGACAGTCCATCGGGCAAGTAGAGTCCATAGAGAAAGTGGGGCAGAGGAGCAGAAAATAGTATCGTTTCAGGCGGCAGAGCTGTTTTAGGAAAATAGGAGAACGTCTGGTACGGCCTGAAATGATTGAGAAGGGAAAAAGAGAGGGCCGGAGGCCGCATATGCGGCCTCCGGCCCTCCTGTGGCGGCATTAGAGGAAGAGCTCCCCTTTTTTCCGCTCCGTGCAGACCTTACTCAACATTGTATTTATCCCCTCCAGCATGGCGGGATCCACTTTTCGAGCCGACTGGGGACAGATGGAGACGCACCGCATACAGGAAATACACGTGCCATGACAGATACGGCGTGGGTCACTGGGGTCAATGGCCTGCACAGGGCACTTGGCGGCACACAGCCCACAGCTGTTGCAGCCCTGAGCAGGCACAGGCACCAGACTGGATCCTCCCGCCTTCTTATAGGGGCGGTTGCCGGGAATGTGGGCCTGCAGATCAGTTCCAGCAGACAGTTTTTCCTGAATTTGTGCGGCAAATGTCTGAAGTTGCTGCCGATCCTGTTCATCGGGCCGTCCGGCGGCGTACTTGTGGGCGATGGAGTGTTCTGCAATAGCCGCTACAGCTGCGATGACGCGGAATCCTGCCTGCCGGGCTATGTCCTCTAATTCTGCCAGGGTATCCTCGTAGGCGCGGTTTCCGTATACACACACCAGAACAGCTCGGGCGCCCCCGCCGTTCATCGTACCCAATCGAACTGAGGCTGGCCCGGGTACCCGCCCGCCATAGGACGGCACGGCAATTACAGCCACATCCTCCTGAGCAAAGGAAACGCCGGCAAAGTTCCTGGTGCTGTCTGTTAAATCCACTGCAACGGCGCTGCCGCTCAGTGCTCCGGTCAAAATATCGGCGACCTTAAGGGTGCCTCCGGTGGGGCTGAAGGTGATTTTGTAAAACTTCATTGCTGGATACCTCCCTGCGTAACTTTGAAGGAGCACTTTTCTTTGCTCTCGGGCTCACATAGAGGTCAAACAGTTAAATTCCCATTACATCAAGGTACCAGGAGCGCCCCACCTTGATGACAGGAATATCCAATGTGTTTGTTTCATCCACTCCGAAGCTGTCAACCTGCACACGGAACTCCATGCACACTGTTCTGGCAGCAGAGACATCCACGCCAATTTCCTGATAGCGCTCCTGCAGGTAGCTCAGCCGGTCTTCTGTTACGTCCTCTGAGCTTACAGCGTCATACGAGAATTTAACTCCATCTCCCAGTAAATCGAGGAAGCCGATAGAAGACTTCAGGGCGTTGGAAAGGTATGCAAACTCTTCTGCCACGTCTTCCTTGTCATATCCGCCGGCTTCCATGGCGGCATTCACCAGATCTTTGGGGAGCAAGTCCACAATTGCTTCTGTATCTGCATCAAATACCGCGTCAAAAAACCGCTCCGCAGTTGCCTTGTCGCTTCTTCCTCCAAACAGCGAAAAAATAGCAAAGACGGCCAGGACTGCCACTGCGGCTACTGCAATAATGCCGATTTTCTTGTATTTTCCTGTCCCCTGAACTGGGACGGATGGGATGTTTTCAGCAGGGTTTCCATAGTTAATAGGGTGCTCCACCACTTTTTCCGGTTCAAGAGGAGCGCCGCAGGTACCGCAAAAAGTTGCTCCAGGCTCACACTTTGCCCCGCATTTTCCGCAAAACATTTTTTACTCCTCCTGACTCTCTTCCTCAATGAATTTCGAGCCACAGTTGGTACAAAACAGGTTGCTTTTGCTGGACACCGCCCCACAGACGGGACAGACACGTGTCTCTCCGGCAGGTGCCTGTGCCTCGGGGGTTGGTATATCCTGGGCCATCTTAAATCCACAGGCATTGCAGAAAGCGGCCTGGGAGGGCACATCTCCTCCGCAATTAGGACACTTTACAATACCTTTAATTTGTTTGATCTCCTCTTTGTGCTGGGCAATCTCGGCCAGAAGGCCCTTGATTTCATCCACTGCCTGCTGTTGCTCCGACTCTGCGTCGTCGCTATGCCGTTCATAATAGGTCTTGCCAATGGACTGATATAGTTGGGAAATCCGCTTCTCTTTGTCAGAGATTGCGCTGTTGAGACGGGTAACATCCGCGAAATTTTTTGTCTGCTGAGCTACACCCTGGCCCGCGTCTGTGATACGTTTCCCAATCTGATCAAAAAATGACATACAATAAATTCCCCTCTCTTTTTTATCGTTTTGATACTGCGCTAGAATATAATAAGCAAATGTGGTGGTGCAAAGGGTGGAGTTTCTAATAATTTAAGAGGCAGACGGCGTTCATATGGTTTTATATTTTTTAAAAAAATTTTATATGCCCGTGTAAAAATGGGGACGCAGGCGGTGGGATGTGTCACGCCACGTCACGTCACGTACAGTATAGTAAAAAAGGTAGGTTTTTGCAACCCGTAAAGGAGGCTTTTTAACGGTGCGGCGCAGGGGGAAAGAGAGAAAAAATATCCGCCCGGCTGAAAAGCCGGGCGGCAAGGGAACGGATAAACTGCGGCCTAACGCAGGGCCCATTGGAGCATGAGCAGCAGACCGAAGCCGGGAACGCCAAGAAGGCCCAGAACCAGTGCGTTGACCAGATTGATGCCCAAGGTTACGCCAAACAGCTGTCCCACCTGGGAGAACAAAGCCAGGACAGCAAGCCCCACAGAGGAGCGTACCGCCAGGCGGATAAGCTGTGCCAAAGGCCAGCGCAACAGGAATAGAGCCCCGCACAGCAGCAGCCCCGCCAATGCCCAGGCTGCGTAGTCTGGCAGGGTGCTCATGTGCTGGCCTCCAGCTCTTTGACTCGACGGAGCAGGTAGTTGTACCGGGCTTGGAGGGAGTTAATTTCAAAGACGTAGGATTCAATCAAATCGCTGTCGCTGGCTTGATTAAAACCGCCGTAGGCCTGGTTGATGAGGGTACGGGTGTGGGAGAGGGAGGCCATCAGCTCCCTGCGTTCTGCCTCCCGGGCCGGGTTAGTACGGCGGGGGAGAAACATGCGGGCGGGTTCTGGCATAGGTGTCGCTCCTTTCGTAGATGTCCTGCTGAGAACATTGTATGGCTAGTTTGGACAAATATTCCAGGCTTTAACCGGCATAAGAGGCGCAGGAGAGGACAAACTATCCCCGGACGGCAAGAGAGGTCTTTCCACTGTGTCCGCCAGGGGAAGCTCCTTTGGCGAAAGGCGGAGCGGAGTATATCTGCTCTAAGCCGGTGCCGGAGCTGACAAGATAAGCGGGCGAGTCCCGCCCCGGATACTGGAGAGGCAGGAGGGGGAAGAAAATTTCTCCCCATTCCCGGCTGTCCAAACAGGGGACCCCGCCCTTCGGGGAAATAAACCTGCAGGCAAAGACGCGCCGCGAAAGTTTTACTTTCGCGGCGCGTTCTTAATGGGCTATATTCGGGACTCCAGCTGAGCATATTGGCGCAAGACAGCGGCCAACTCGGCTCGGGTGGCGGTGCCTTTTGGGTTGAGTATACCATTTCCGCTGCCGGACAGAAGGCCCTGGGACACCGCCCAATTGACCCCCTGCTCTGCCCAGAGGGAGACATCCTCCTGGTCTGTAAAGACGGACAGGTGGTCGGTTTCATCAGGCGGGGGACTGCCAGCCAGATTATAAAGCATCAAGGCCAGCTGCTCCCGGGTAATGGAACCATTGGGGTCACTGCCGTCGGAGATACCTCGTTGGATGGCCCAGTTCTGGGCAGCGCTGTACCAAAATTCTCCTCCGGAGAGCGTTTGATTTTCCAGGTTGGCCAGCACGACCCACAGCATAGAGCGGGTGGCAGATTCATTGGGGGCGAAAGAATCAGTACCAGTACCAGAGAAGAGCCCCTGGGCCAACACATATTCCACAGCCCCATAATACCAGGCAGAGGGGGGCACATCGGAGGGGACAATGACCTGGTCGAAAATCCGTAGGTAGTAGGACAGGGCATATTCCTCTTGTGTGATGGGGGAGATATAGTGCAGGGTAATAAAATAGAGCAGAGAATCCACATCGGGAACAGAAGTGCCCAGTCCCAGGAACTGGCTTCCTCCAGAGGACCTTACACGCAGAACTTCTTCCCCTCGCTGGCGAAGAGTCTGGGCCGAGAGAATGTAGGTCTGCCCGTTATTTAGGGTGTAATCTGTGCCGCTCCAGGGGATCAAATCCCCGGCGGGAGTGATACTGTCACACACAGGGGCGCTTTCCCCGTCCAGCATCTCATAGATGCCGTCCCCATTCATATCAGTGAGGTAGTCTACTTCTGCCCAGACTCCATCTGCCTTGGGCTGGATATAAAAGTTGGCTTGGCCTGCCGCCCGGTTGAGTTGGCAGGAGTAGCGGACGGAATCATCAGATGCAAAACTGCCTGAACTGTTCCGACGGTATAAATCCACCTGAAGAGTCTGCTCAGGAAAGTCCGTAGCGTCAGCGTCAATAAGGAAGGAAGCGAAACTGTCCCCGGCTGGTTCTACAGCATGAACCGGAAGGGAAAGCGACACAACCAACACCAAGGCCAGAGCCAGGGCGCGAAATTGCTTTTTTGCTGTCATGATTGTCTCCTTTCGCTATGCGATTGGTGAATACGGGGGCCATTATACTAAAAAAACTGTCAAATAGCAAGGGATAACCTGTCGTATTACCATATTTTGAAATATAATGCCCAGGAAAAATGTAAACCTAAAAAATAAAATAGTTGACAAACAAGCAGGAAAGAGGTAAACTTGCTAAAGAAAATGGTTTACGGTCTGGAGAGCACACCGGGCCGAAAAGGGGAGTTGGCAATGGAAGCTAAGAGCAAATCCGCTACATATGCGCTGGCTATGGTAGGAGTAATGGCGGCAGTTACCTGTGTGCTGGCCCCCATGTCCGTGGCCATAGGAGATGTACCCATTACTCTGACCAACCTGGTGGTATATTTTTCCCTGTACCTTCTGGGATGGAAACGGGGGAGCGCTAGCGTACTGGTGTATATTCTGATTGGCATGGTGGGAGTACCGGTATTTTCCGGTTTCTCCGGGGGGCTGGGTAAGCTGGCGGGGGCCACAGGAGGGTACATCTTGGGCTTTTTGCCCATGGCAGTGATAGCCGGCTGGGTCATAGACCACAGTCAAAACAGAGCCGTTCACATCTGCGGTATGATCTTAGGAACTGCCGTATGCTATGCGCTGGGGACGGCCTGGTATTGTTTTCTGACCCAAAATCCTCTTCAGGCCGCCTTGTGGACCTGTGTTATCCCCTTTATTCCCTTTGATTTGGGAAAAATGGTTGCGGCTATGGCAGTGGGGCCGATACTGCGGGGACGCCTAGCTCGGGCGGGCCTGAATCCTGAGGGGTAATGCTGAGAAAAACAAAATTTATGATGTGACGGCGGGGAAAAAGCGCAGGTACTTTTTCCCCGCCGCCCTTGTTTTTTTGCCTGCCAATCTTTATAATACTGACGGGGAAAAATTTTTTTCTTTTCTGCGCAATAAAAAGAGTACTACACGCATTACTTGGATGACAGGAGAAATGGCCCATGCTGATGCTATTGACAGCACAGACAGCGGAACGTCACGGGGAAGAGGAACGAAGGGAACTGGATAGGCTGCTTTCGGGGGTGGCCGCCGGTGAACGGGAGGCCCTGGCTCAGCTGTACCGCCGAACCCGGACGGCGGTTTACGGACTGGCCTTGTCCAATGTAAAAAACGCCCATGACGCTCAGGATGTGACCCAGGATACTTTTGTCCGGGTGTGGGACAGCGCGCAGCAGTATCGTCCCCAGGGTTCCCCCATGGGGTGGTTGTTGGCTGTAGCCCGGAATCTGGCGCTGATGAAACTGCGCCAGGGGGCGCGGCAGGAGCAGCTGGACGAGGAGGAGTGGGACGCCATTCCCGCTGACAGCCCCGCCGTTACCCCAGAGGATCGCCAGATTCTTCAGACTGCGCTGGCCTCTCTGGCCGACCAGGAGCGGCAAGTGGTGATGCTCCATGCTGTTACCGGTCTGAAACACCGGGAAATCGCCACTCTGCTTCAGGTACCCCTGGCCACCGTCCTGTCCAAGTATCATCGAGCCCTGAAAAAATTAAGAGTCCAGCTGGAAGGAGGGACCCTCAATGACCGATAAGGAATTGGAAGGGCGCCTGGAGCAGGCAGTGAATCATGCCGTCCCGGACGACCTGGAGGAGATCCTGTCCCGCTGTAAGACGCAGAAAGGAATTGTGATCCCTATGATGCAGAACGACACCACTTCCAAACGTAAGAAGAGATGGATTTCCATGGCTGTGGCAGCCTGTTTGACGTTGGTGATTGCGGGCGGTGGGGCCGGGTATTATTACCAGAGCACCAATCAAGTGGCCTCTATCGTCTCTCTGGACGTCAACCCCAGTATTGAGCTGAAGGTAAACAAGAACGAGAAAGTGATTTCCGCCACGCCTATGAACGAGGACGCTACTGCTATTCTGGAAGGGATGGAACTGAAGGGCGTACCGGTGGATGTGGCCATGAGTGCCATCATCGGGTCCCTGCTTCAGCACGGCTACGTGGATGAGCTGGCAAATTCTATACTGATTACCGTGGAGGATGAGGACGTACAGCGGGGGGAGAAGCTTCAGCAGGAACTGACTGCCCAGGCCGATGCCGCCCTGGCCTCTGCCCAGGTTAACGGGGCTATTCTGGCCCAGACGCTTCAGCACAGCGACCAGCTCACCCAGAAGGCGGAGGAATATGGTATTTCCTCTGGCAAGGCTGCGCTTATCCAGACTATTGTAGATGGAAGCGGTGGACTGAAGACCTTTGAGGAGCTGGTGGGCCTGTCCATCAACGAGCTGAATCTCATCTACTCCTCCCAGAGCAGTTCCGCTTCCCAGAGCCAGGGAGGGGAGAGCATCATTGGCGGGGCGGATGGACCGACGGATATTGTGGTGAGCAACACCATCCAGACAAGCGGAACAGCCAGCCAGAGTGCCTATATTGGCGTGGAAGCAGCCAAGACCGCCGCTGTGAACCACGCTGGACTCTCCGCCTCCGCTGTCACCTTCCTGGAAGTGGACTACGACTGGGAAGACGGACGCATGGTTTACGGGGTGGAATTTATCACTGACCAGACCAAGTATGAATATGAAATTGACGCGGGCAACGGCTCCGTGGTGAAGTATGAGACCGAGCTTCGGGGTATGGTCAACACTGGCGCCGGGGCTTCCGCCTCCTCCTACATCGGGGAGAGCGCAGCGAAAGCCGCCGCGTTGAACCACGCCGGCGTGAAGGAGAGTGACACCGCCTATTGCAATGTCTGGCTGGAGTATGATGACGGCCGTGCCGAGCACTACGAAGTGGAGTTTGTGGTGGGCAGCACCAAATATGAGTATGAGATTGCCTTGACCAGCGCTACCGTACTCAAGCAGGAGCAGAAGACCTATGCCTCTGGCGGTGGCAGTACTGGCAGCGCTGGAAATACCAGTGGTGCTGGGAATAGCACCACAGCCGGGAATACCAGTAGTGCTGGGAATACTGGCAGCACCACCTCTGATATTGGCCTGGAGGCGGCCAAATCTGCCGCTTTGAAGCACGCAGGTGTCAGCCAGAGCGACGCTACTTTTACCAAGACGCAGCGGGAACGGGACAACGGCCGCCTGGAATATGAGATTGAGTTCTGGGTGGGCACCACGGAGTATGATTACACGATTGCGGCCTCTGACGGATCTGTTCTGGACTTTGATACTGACCGCCATAGTGCCCCCGCCTCCGACAGCACCGCCGACATCGGCAGGGATAAGGCCAAGTCCATTGCTCTGAACCATGCGGGAGTCAGCGAGAGCCAGACCTACAAAATGGAAGTAAAACAGGACTACGATGACGGGCGGATGGAATATGAAGTAGAGTTTGAGGTCAATGGCAGAGACTATGAATACACCATTGACGGCAGCGACGGCACGATCCTGTCTTACGAAGCGGATTGATTGTCTGTTAGAAGACATTGTAGCAACGTATGTGTAAAAACCGCCCCGGCGAAAGCCGGGGCGGTTTTTTATCATTGATTCAATCGGAATAGGGCAGGCCGGCCAGATACCGCCGAGCTAGGTCAAAGGCGTGGCTGGCAGTCTGGATGCGCAGTCGCTCCCGAACCGGGCGGGCGCCCAGATGGAGGGCCCGAACATAGGTGCTTTCCTGGGTGGCGATGGCTACGAACATGGTCCCCACCTCATTGCCCCGGTCATCTCCGGCGGGCCCGGCCAGACCGGTGGAAGAAAGCGCCACGTCACAGTTCAGCACCCGCCTTGCTCCCTGGGCCATGGCCTGGGCCACCTGGGCGGATACAGGGCCATACTGTTCCAGCATTTCCTTGGGTACGCCCAGGACTGCAGCTTTTATCTGGTTGGTGTAGGACACCACACCTCCCTTAAATGCCTGTGACGCCCCCGGAATATCCGTTAGACGTTTGGCCATAAGACCGCCTGTGCAGCTCTCCGCTACGCCTATGGTCATCCCTTTGGTCTTCAGACCTTCCAGTACCACATACTCCAGAGAGGGCACGTCCACCCCGTATACTTTGGAGCCGAACAGGGCCTTAATCTGCTCCACGGTGGGGCGCAGCAGGGCCTGGGCCTCCTGGTCGGTGGGGGCCTTGGCGGTAACCCGGAGTTCACACTCCCCCTCTTTGGCGTAGGGGGCTAAGGTGGGATTGTGCATGGCGTTCATCTGCTCCCGCAGCTGGGCCTCCATGGTGGACTCTCCAATGCCGAAGAGCTTCAAGGTGTGGGAGGCAATCACCCCTTCAGACAGGCTCTGGAGGTAAGGCTTGGCCCGGTATTGAAACATGGGCCTGCACTCGCTGGGGGGGCCGGGGAGCATAATAACATGTACGCCATCCGCGAAAAACGCACAGCCGGGGGCGGTGCCCCAGTCGTTGTCCAGGATGGTGCAGCCTTCAGGCAGCATGGCCTGCTGCAGATTATTTTCTGTCATGGTGCGGCCAATGCGGGAAAAGTAATTTTCAATCTGCCGGGCACACTCAGGGTGGAAAATCAGCTGCTTGCCAAAGGATTCAGCCAAAACATTTTTTGTAAGGTCGTCGCAGGTGGGGCCAAGACCGCCGGTGGTAATGATAATATCAGCCCGGTCTTTGGCGATAGCCACTGCCTGTTTGACACGCTGAGGATTGTCCCCAACCACAGTGTGGTAATAGACGTTAAGGCCCAGCTCACTAAGCCCCTGAGAAAGCATTTGGGCGTCCGTGTTGGCAATGTTGCCCAGCAAAAGTTCGGTGCCAACGGACAGGATTTCCACGGTGTGTGACATGGATAAAAGACCTCCAAAACAGCAAATTACAAAATAGCCGACAGCAGGGCTGTCTGGGCGGGGGTGTTGGGGGAAATCTCCAGAGCATTGCCCGGGTAAGAAATTACATCGGAGCGGAAAGACAAAAAGTCGTCTGCAGAAGAGATGACATCGTAGCCAAAGCCTTTGCCGCGGTAGTGCATAGGCACTACAATCCGGGGAGCCAGGGATTGGGCCAGTTGGGCTGCCTGGGCCCCGTCAATGGTGTAGTAGCCGCCCACAGGGATTAAAAGCACATCAACTCCTTGCAGTCGGGAGAGCTGCTGAGACGTGGGTATACAGCCCAGGTCCCCCAGGTGGGCCAGACGCATTCCCTCTGCTGTGACAATGTGAATCAGATTTGTTCCCCGTAGGGCTCCTCTCTCCGGATCGTGAAAGGTATCCAACTGTTCTACCTTTACCTCTGTCCTCTGTCCGGTGAGGTGGACAGACTCCCGGGCGTTATGGTCCCGGTGTTCGTGGCTGCACAGCACAAGATCGGCAGTTAAATCGAGGGGGGGCAGTCCGGGGACTGAGCCCGCCTCGTAAGGGTCAAAGACCACAGTGCCCTGGGCAGTTTCCATAGAAAAACAGGAGTGGCCGTGCCAGATTAGTTTCATATCCATGCTCCTTTCCCGGCAGAAGGCCGGATTTCTCATGAATTTGGTGATTATGCATATTATAGCATGGGTGAGGGGGAGAAGAAAAGACAATGAAGATGGAGATTTTCCCAAAAAGAAGTGGGAGTTGTCTGAATTTGGCTCTGGCAGAACAGGAGAATAAAATAGGGGATGAGCTGTCTGCTGTAGTGTAGTATTAAGTCAGTCACAACGCCGAAAAAAACCCTCTTAACTGCTGCGTAGACATGAAAAATGCCAAAAAATAGAGGCTCAAGCTGCTGATTTGGCTTGTTTTTTGAATTTTTTGCAATTTTTCGACCAATTTGTAGTTGAAATTATTTCTGTTTTGGACTACAATGAAACCGCGCAAAACTAAGGAGGAGCGGTTGTGCTGAACATTGTACTGGTAGAGCCGGAAATCCCAATGAATACCGGGAACATTGCCAGAACCTGTGCTGCCACGCGAAGCCGCCTGCACTTGGTCAAGCCTCTGGGCTTTGATATCAGTGACAGGGCGGTGAAGCGGGCGGGGCTGGACTACTGGCCCATGGTGGATTTGCGGGTCTACGAGAACTTGGAAGAGTTTTTTGTCCAAAACCCACGGCCTGACCTATGGCTGGCCACCACAAAAGCGCCTCAGGATTATACCAAGGCCAGGTTTGCCCCGGGCTGCTGGCTCATGTTTGGGAAGGAAACCGCTGGGCTCCCACTGAAGCTGCGCCAGAAGTATTACCACAGATGTATTCGGATCCCCATGCGGCCGGACGCCCGCAGCCTGAACTTGGCCAATTCTGTAGCGATTCTCGCCTATGAGGCACTGCGGCAGCAGGGCTTTCCGGAGCTGTCCGGGGTAGGGGAGATGGCCGGAGTCCAACATCCTTAGCGACAAGTTGTAAATTTTTTATTAGCCCAGATCAGACAGAGAGGAGTTCGTTGTGGATGAACTATCATAAGAAAACGGTCAAAGACATTGACGTGAAAGGCAAAAAGGTTCTGCTGCGCTGTGATTTTAACGTGCCCATGGCCAAAGACGGCAGCGGTGTTATCACCGATGACAAACGTATCCGGGCGGCTCTGCCCACCATCCAGTATCTGCTGGATCAGGGAGCGGCGGTCATTGCCTGCTCTCACATGGGCAAGCCTGTGGCGACCTTTGATTCCTATGTAAAAAAGCAGGCGGAGAAGGGCAAGGATCCCGCTTCCATTACGCAGGAGGAGTGGAAGAAGTCTCTCAAGCAGTTGTCTCTGGCTCCGGTGGCCGCCCGCCTGAGCGAGCTGCTGGGAAAGCAGGTCATTATGGCCGCCGATGTGGTAGGCCCTGACGCCCAGGCCAAGGCGAAGGCCCTTCAGCCCGGCCAGATCCTGCTGCTGGAGAACACCCGCTTTGAGAAGGGGGAGACCAAGAACGACCCTGCGCTGGCCAAGGCTATGGCGGATATGGCCGAAGTTTATGTCTCCGACGCCTTCGGCGCAGTTCACCGTGCCCATGCCTCCACCGCCGGTGTGGCCGACTACCTGCCTGCTGTCAGTGGCTTCCTGATTCAGAAGGAACTGGATATTATCGGCGGCGCCTTGGCCAACCCCAAGCGGCCCCTGGTGGCCATCCTAGGCGGATCCAAGGTGTCCTCCAAGATCGGGGTGATCAACAACCTGCTGGAGATTGCCGACACCATCATCATCGGCGGCGGGATGACTTACACCTTCCTGAAGGCCCAGGGCGGCCGCGTAGGCAAGTCCTTGCTGGAGGAGGACTGGCTGAGCTACTGCAATGAGATGATGGAGAAGGCCAAGGAGAAGGGTGTCAAGCTCCTTCTGCCTGAGGACACCATCTGCGCCAAGGAGTTCTCTCCTGATGCTCAGCCCATCCTGGTGGACAGCATGGACATTCCCGACGACTGCATGGGCATGGATATCGGTCCCAAGGCCATCGCCGCCTATTCCGAGGCGGTGAAAGACGCGGGCACCGTCATCTGGAACGGCCCTATGGGCGTGTTTGAATTTGCTGCTTTTGCCGCTGGAACCAAGGCTGTGGCTGAGGCTTTGAGCAAGAGCAACGCCATCACCATCATCGGTGGCGGGGACAGCGCCGCCGCAGTGCAGCAACTGGGCTACGCCGACAAGATGACCCACATCTCTACCGGTGGAGGAGCCAGCCTGGAATTTATGGAGGGTAAGGAGCTTCCTGGCGTGGCCTGCCTACTAGATAAATGAGAAATAAGACTTTTACAGGAGAAGACGACCGGGGCCGGCTTTGCCCAAGCCCCGGCGTTTCCTGAAAAATTGAAAGAAAAGTATTTTTTGGGGGAGAGATTGACAATGAACCGTCGCTATCGCAAGACCATCATCGCCGGCAACTGGAAAATGAACAATACCCTGTCTCAGACCAAAGCATTTGCTGAAGAGCTCAAGCCTATCATGCCTAAGAGCAAATGGTGTAATGTGGTGCTTTGCGTTCCTGCTACCAATATTCAGGCTGCTGTTCGGCTGTTTAAGGACTGCCACATTGCCATTGGTGCCGAGACCTGCCACTATGAAGATCATGGCGCCTATACTGGAGAGATTACCGCTGAAATGATTAAAGAAGCGGGGGCTAAGTATGTGATTATTGGCCACTCTGAGCGGCGACAGTACTACAACGAGACGGATTTTACCGTCAATAAGAAGGTACATGCTGCCATCAATGCGGGTCTGATCCCCATCGTATGTGTGGGGGAGAGCCTGGAGCAGCGGGAGTTGGGCGTGACCATGGAACTGATTGCCTACCAGGTTAGATGTGCTCTGGCCAACGTGCCGGCGGAGAAGATGCGCCATGTAGTCATTGCCTATGAGCCCTTGTGGGCCATTGGCACGGGCAAGACCGCCACGGCCGAACAGGCAGGTGAGGTGTGCCAGGCTATCCGCACCGTCATTCGCAAATTGTACGGTGCCCACGTGGCCCGCTCTGTCACCATCCAGTACGGCGGATCCATGAACGCCAAGAATGCTGCTGAACTGTTGGCCCAGCCTGATGTGGACGGTGGTCTCATCGGCGGCGCGAGCCTGAAGCCCGCTGACTTTGTGCAGATTATTAACGCGGCTAATCAGGAGTAATTTTTAATAGGTCAGGGATGAAAAGTTGGGGGAGCGGGTATAGTTTCTGCATCTCTTAATCCCTCATTTCTGGTTTATTGAAAGAAAGGGTTTCTATGAAAACACCAACCACATTGATTATCATGGACGGGTTTGGCTTGGAGTGTCCCTGTGCGGGCAACGCTGTAGCCAATGCCCCCACCCCCAACCTGGATCGAATCTTTGCTGAGTGTCCGGGCTGCCGTTTGTCCGCTTCTGGACTGGATGTTGGCTTACCGGAGGGACAGATGGGCAACAGCGAGGTAGGCCACACAAACATTGGCGCGGGCCGGGTGGTCTTTCAGGACTTGCCCCACATCAGCCGAGATATTGATACGGGGGCCTTTTTTGAGAACCCCGCTTATATGGAGGCTATGGCTAACTGCCGGGAGTGGGGCTCTGCCCTGCATCTGATGGGACTTTTGTCCGATGGGGGTGTCCACAGCCATATTACCCACCTCTTTGCCCTCTTGAAGATGGCCAAGGACCAGGGGCTAAAGAAGGTCTATGTCCACTGTTTTCTGGATGGCCGGGACGTACCACCCACCTCAGGCAAGCACTTTGTCCAGCAGCTCCAGGCCAAGATACAGCAGCTGGGCGTGGGAGAAATTGCCACCGTTATGGGCCGCTACTACGCTATGGATCGGGACAAGCGCTGGGATCGGGTTCAGCGGGCCTATGATGCCATAGTCTGCGGCAGTGCGCCCTATGCTCCGGATGCGGCCCAGGCAGTGCAGGACTCCTACGATAAGGGTGTTACAGACGAGTTTATGGAGCCTGTGGTCTGCCTGAAAAATGTGCAGATTCAGGACAACGATTCGGTGATTTTCTTTAACTTCCGCCCCGACCGGGCCAGGGAGATTACTCGTTGCCTGGTGGACGAGGATCTAAAAGATATTAACCGGTCCACTGGGTTTATCCCTGTATTCTTTGTTTGTACCACGGAATACGACGCCACCATGCCCAATGTCACCGTGGCCTATCCCCGGCAGAAGCTGGAAAACATCTTTGGGGAGTATATCTCCAAGCTGGGTATGACCCAGCTGCGCATTGCTGAAACAGAGAAATATGCCCACGTCACCTTCTTTTTCAACGGTGGTGTGGAGCAGGTGTTCCCCGGAGAAGATCGGTGTCTTATCCCGTCCCCTAAGGTAGCCACGTATGATCTGCAGCCTGAGATGTCTGCCTACGCGGTCACTGAGGAGGCAGTCAAGCGAATTCTCAGCGGCGCCTATGATGTAATCATTCTCAATTTTGCCAACTGTGATATGGTGGGCCACACCGGGGTATATGAGGCGGCCTGCAAAGCCGTGTCCACGGTAGATGAGTGTGTGGGCAAGGTGGTGGAGGCCACCTCCAAAATGGGAGGTGTGTCCCTGATCACTGCCGACCACGGCAACGCAGAGCGTATGATTGATACCGATGGCGAGCCTTTTACCGCCCACACCACCAATCTGGTACCCTTCTATATTGTGGGGGCTAATGTGAAACTGCGGGACGGCCGTCTGGCCGATATTGCTCCCACCATGCTGGATCTGATGGGCATTGAGAAGCCGGCAGAGATGGACGGGGAAACCTTGATTGTCAATTGACAGGCGTTCTGGCACGGCTTTTCATGAGCACGCTGTGCAGACCATATACCCTCTGAGGGGCGGAGCAGTTCCGCCGGAAATTTGAAAGGAGTTTGAAATCCTAATGAAGCAGATGATCGAGATTGTTGATGTCGTAGGCCGTGAAATTCTGGACAGCCGCGGCAACCCTACTGTAGAGGTGGAGGTATACCTGGAGGACGGCACTATGGGCCGCGCCGCCGTGCCCTCCGGCGCTTCTACCGGTATCTACGAGGCCTGTGAACTGCGGGACGGTGACAAGGGCCGCTATATGGGCAAGGGCGTAGAGAACGCCGTGAAGAATGTGAACACTGAGATTGCCGAGGCTCTCATCGGCACCAACGTGCTGGACCAGGTGGCCATCGACAAGATGCTCATCGGCCTGGACGGCACCCCTAACAAGAGCCGCCTGGGCGCCAATGCCATCCTGGGTGCCTCCCTGGCCTGCGCCAAGGCCGCTGCTGAGAGCCTGGGCACCAGCCTCTATAACTACATTGGCGGCGTCAACGCCAAGCAGCTGCCCGTGCCCATGATGAACATCCTCAACGGCGGCGCCCACGCCACCAACAATGTGGAGATTCAGGAGTTTATGATTATGCCTGTCTCCGCCCCCTCTTTCCGTGAGGCTCTGCGCCGCTGCGCTGAGGTGTTCCACACTTTGAAGACCGTCCTTAAGGAGAACGGCCCCCCCGCCGCCGGTGTGGGCGACGAGGGCGGGTATGCCCCCAACCTGAAGAAGGACGAGGACGCTTGGAAGGGTATTGTGGCCGCCATCGAGAAGGCCGGCTACAAGCCCGGCGAGGACTTTAAGATTGCTATCGACGCCGCCTCCTCCGAGTGGTGGGACGAGGAGCAGAAGATCTATGTCCAGCCCAAGTCCGGCAAGAAGCTGACCCAGCAGCAGCTGGTCAATATGTGGAAGCGGTTTGCAGACAATTACCCCATCATCTCCCTGGAGGATGGCATGGCCGAGACCGACTGGGAAGGCTGGGCCATGCTCACCAAGGCTATCGGCGACCGGGTTCAGCTGGTGGGCGACGACCTGTTCGTTACTAACGTGGAGCGGCTGTCCACCGGTATCGAGAAGAAGGTGGCCAACGCCATCCTCATCAAGGTCAACCAGATCGGTACCCTCACTGAGACGCTGGATGCCATCCAGATGGCCAACCGGGCCGGCTACACTGCCATCGTGTCCCACCGCTCTGGTGAGACTGAGGATGCCACCATTGCCGACATCGCTGTGGCCCTTAATGCGGGCCAGATTAAGACCGGCGCCCCCAGCCGTACCGACCGCGTGGCCAAGTACAATCAGCTGCTGCGCATCGAGGAGGAACTGGGCGACATTGCAGAGTACCCTGGCATGAAGGCTTTCTTCAACCTGCGCTGAGAAGATACAAAGATAAAACAGCGGGACCACCTGTGGGCGGTCCCGCTGCTTTGCTTTTTATTTCTTCGAGGGAGGCGGCGCGATGTAAGGCATTTTGTAGGTGAAAGGAAAGACCCGCAAAACAGGAAAAAGGCGGAGAACCGGAAATAATTTGCAGACAAAACAGGCGGTACCGCAAAACGGTACCGCCTGTTTATTTAAGCGGCTATGACTTTCCATGTGCGTATCCATGTCCGTGCCCGCTCTCTGGAATGCCCCCCTGGCAGTTGTCTTCCACAGGGCTGTCCTCCCATTGGCCGGAAAGGGCGGCGAGAAGATCGTGGATTTGGCGCATGCTCATCTGTTGTACTTGTTCAGGCGTAATGCTTGCGTCCAGCTGTGCCAGGGACAGGTAGGCTGCGTACTTTCCGTAAGATAAACCCAGATGGTGGGCAGATTCCACTTCTTCCGGGTTTAAAGCGCAGCAGTAGGTCCCCTGGTGTCCTGACGTACAAGCTTCCAGGGCGGTCAACAGACGCTGCTGCTGCCCCTGGTCAGAACCCACTACAGTAATGGTGATAGCGGGATCCTGGGAGAGATAAGAGGCCATATCCTGGCTGTCCAGCAGTTGTTCCACAGCAACGGAGCAGGGAAGGAAGGTTAAATTGAAAGCATCTGCCAACGTCTGCCCCTCCTCATTAAATCCGGATACGGAAATCACCCGGTCAAACCGGTTGACCCGAAGCTCCAGGGATGGATTTACGTCGATGCTGACTGTGGAGGTGGGTGTAAAGCAGGCCCAGGCCCCAGCGCCTGTAAGCAGCAAGACCAGGCAGGCAGCCGCAGCAGCAAGCCGCATGGGAGAGACAACCGGACTGGAACGGTACCCCCGGGTTCGCCCAGCGAGGAACGATCGGGTCTGTTCTTTTAGGGAGTCCTCCGCATGCACATGGGCCAAAGCCCGCTTCAATTGATCAGTCAAGGGCTTCACCTCCCAGCTTTTCTCGGAGCAATTGCCTGGAGCGGTTTAAGAGAGTGTAAACAGTGTTCACATTCTTCCCAAGGATACGGCTGATCTCCGGGGCGGTATATTCCTCGTAGTAGTGCAGGTAGACCACATCTTTATATTTTGGGGGCAGAGACAAGACGGCCTGAAGAACTGTCCTGTCTGCTGGCGGAGCGTCACACCGAGCCACGGCTTCCTCCAGGGGAACAACTCGGCTGCGGAAAAAGCTTTTTAGAAGATCCCGACAGGCATTGACAGTGACTCTGATAAGCCAAGCTTTTTCATGGGCCTCGTTCTCAAAGGGAGCAGAGTGCAGAATATATTTCAAAAAAACGGTCTGAAAAAATGTCTTGAGTGTCGGCATCGTTTTTTAAGTACACCATGCACAGCCGCCGTACCGTGTCGCCATAGCGTTCCATGGCGCAATTTAGCTCTTCCTCGCTGCGCATTGACCCCTACCCCCTGTCTGGTTCAGCTTCTGCGGCAGCTGCCTCCGCCGCCCCTGTGGCTGTGGTGCCCACCGGCGCTCCCAAGGTATATGTCACAGCTCCCGCCTCCGTCGGCATCCTGGCCGGCACAGCCGTGAATACAACTGTCCACCGTAAGGCCGCACAGGTCGCACAGCCCGTCCCCGTCTGTATCACCGCGGCAGGTCTGGGCAGTACAAAGAGACACTTCTGAATCCTGAAGGCGGCGATGATGGCCACCCCAGCCGCCGCCCACTGCGTACACGCTGGCCGTGCACAGTCCGATAATCAGCGCCCCGGCCAACAGCCGGGTCATCCATTTCTTCATAATGGTTCCCTCCTGTATCTTTGACAGGGCCTCTCTGGGAGGCTCCACTAGTAATACGACTGAGAGGAAGAAATCCATTCATAGGAGGAAAATTTTTCAGCCTGAGTATTTGCAGTTCTGGATGGAGTGGAGGGTAAACCGGTTTTTCCGGGCGGTAAGAATTCCCTCCCGTGCCAGCTTGCCCAGTTCACCAGACAGGGCGCTGCGGTCTACCCCCAAATAGTCTGCCAGCTGCTGGCGGTCAAAGGGGATAGAGAAGGTGCGGCTGCCTTGAAGGGCTGCCTGGTCAGATAAATAGGACAGCAGCCGGCCGCGGATAGTCTTGTCCCGGGTGTGAAAACTGCGGCGGGAGAGAGCCAGATTTTTCTCCGCCGTAATGGACAACAGGCCCTGCAGCAAAATTTCCTGATGAGGGCAGACTCCATCCAACAATCTTCGTAAATCCAGAAAAAGAATTTGACTGTCCTCAGCAGCTACAGCGCTGACCATCATAGGCTGATGGGGGAGACAGGCGTACGTCTCCGCAAATACCTGTCCGGGGGCGGCGTGGCCCAGAATGGCACGGCTGCCCCACACATCCACATTCTCCAAATTTACCCCGCCCGACAGCACTACACCCAGCCGGGCAGTGGGTTCCCCCGCCGGTAAAATGACCTCTCCTCGGCCAAAATGACGGGGACGGGCATCCAGGGCTTGGAGCAGAGAAGAGATCTCCTCCTGCGACGCCCCGTGGAATAGGGGAGTGCCTGCCAGAAATTGAAAGTCCATAGCTCCTCCAAATGTTGTTAAAACAACATACAAACACGGAACATCATACTATACTTAGGACCACAATGTCAATAGAACGGAGGAACCATTATGATTCGTAGGATTATTGAAATTGACCAGGAGAAGTGCAATGGCTGTGGCCTGTGTGCCCAGGCTTGCCACGAGGGAGCCATTGGTATGGTGGAAGGGAAGGCTAAACTGCTGCGGGATGACTACTGCGATGGGCTGGGGGACTGCCTGCCTGCCTGTCCCACCGGGGCTATTTCCTTTGTGGAGCGGGAAGCGGCTGCCTACGATGAGGCGGCGGTTCAAGCCCGGAAAGCGGCTCAGGAGGCACCACTGCCCTGCGGCTGTCCGGGCAGCCAGTCCAGGGCCATCGGCCGGGAGGAGCAGGTGGCTCAGGCCAGCGATTGTACCCATGTGGCCTCTCAGCTGCGGCAGTGGCCGGTACAGATTAAGCTGGCGCCGGTAAATGCCCCTTACTTCCATCAGGCTCATCTGCTGGTGGCGGCTGACTGTACGGCTTATGCCTACGGGAGCTTTCACCAGGATTTCATCCGGGGAAAGGTGACCTTGGTGGGTTGTCCCAAGCTGGATGAGGTGGATTACAGCGAGAAACTCACGGAGATTCTCCGGCAGAACCAGATTAAGAGCCTCACCGTGGTGCGTATGGAGGTGCCATGCTGCGGCGGCATCGAAAATGCCGCTGTCACCGCCCTGAAGAACAGCGGCAAGTTCATCCCATGGCAGGTGGTGACTATCTCTACCGACGGACGGATCCTAGAGGACTAACAAAAAACCGGCGTACCTTCAGGTACGCCGGTTTTTACATCGGATGCTATACGGGACGGGGATCGACCTTTTTTTCTTCGGAAACGGGGGAGAGCTTTTCCACCAGAGCCCACTCCACCCGTCGTTCACACAGCGCTTCCACACGGATGCGCAGGCCCAGGGCCTCCACCACCGGGCGGCTGCCGTCCTCAGGAATGACGGAGAGCTTGGAAAAGATCAGGCCCCCTAAGGTGTCGTAGTCCCGCTCCTCATCTTCCGGCAACTCTATGCCCACAGCCTCGGCCAGCTCCTCCAAATCCGCTGAACCGGAAACCCGCCACTTATTCTCCTCCAGACGTATAATTTCCTGCTCCTCCTGGGGATCAAACTCATCGTAGATGTTGCCTACCAGCTCCTCCAGCAGATCCTCCAGGGTCACCAGGCCGCTGGTGCCGCCATATTCATCCACCACCAGGGCCATGTGGGTCTTTTTCCCCTGCATATCCCGAAACAGGACATCAGCAGCCACTGTTTCAGGGACAAAGTAGGCCGGACGCAGCAGCTCCCGCATGGGCTTAGGATCAGGAAGACAGAAATTGAGCAAGTATTCCCGGGTGGACAAGGTACCGATGATATCGTCCACATCATCCTGATATACAGGAAAGCGGGACAGGCCCGACTGCCGAATGGTGTCTAGAATGGTTTCCTCATCCTCGTCCAAGGCCAGAGTCACCATATCCGTGCGATGGACCATCACATCCTTGGCGGTCATGGTGTCAAATTCAAAGACATTTTCAATCAGTTCCTTCTCGTTGCTCTGGATGGCTCCGGATTCCTCCCCCTCTTCCACCATAGCCATAATATTGTCCTCAGAGACGGTTTTATTTCTGCGCAGCAGGCGCATGGCGGGTCGGGCCAGCAGAGCCAGGTTGCCCAACAGGCTAATTAAGAACAGTATGGGCCATATTTGGTCCCCAGACACGGAAATTCCCCCTTATATATGTAAAACAATACACTCTGTATCATAGCACGGAATGGGAGACGCTGCAAGGGAAAAGGAGGCGTGGGGAGCGGGCGGAAACAGATTTGTGAAAATACACAAATTCAAAGAGAAGTGAGGAGGAAACATCCCGAACAAAAAAGCGCAGCGGAGAAGCAGCATCTGGGACTGGTCAATAGGGGATACGGATGAGAAAGCTCTTTTCTAATTGAAGGTTTCCCGGGACAACGGCTTTTTTTATTTGGCCTGCGGGGGTTGAGACTTTTCCTTCCCTATTGTGAAACAAGGCAGGGCCCTGCTATAATGTGAGCAAAGCGGGGAGATGAAACAGCTCCCCATAAAACCCAGGGGACTGCCTTTAGAAAAGCGGGCAGGATTGTGAAGAAAGGTGAGTGCTGATGCGTCCTGAACTGATTAACCAGCCTATTACGGGCATCTGCTCTTTTGGCCGATACCCCATCTGCCTGGATTTGGATGAACTGAAAACGGATTTTGGAGTTCTCGGCGTCCCATTTGATATGGATGTGGGCTTTTTAAGCGGATCCCGCATGGGGCCCCGGCGCATCCGGGAGGCGTCAACCCAGTATGGCCGAGGGGACGTAGGCTACTACGATTACGAGACAGACGAGCAGATGTTGGCGGCCCCCATTACCATTTCGGACTGCGGCGACGCGGATGTGCTGCAGGGGGACAGAGACTACTCTTTCAAATGTATTGAGCGGGCGGTGCGCCGCATCATTCGGGCGGGCGCCGTTCCTATTGTGATGGGCGGTGACCACTCCGTCAGTATCCCTGTGGGCCGTGCCTTAGGTGAATATGGAAAGAAAATCTGCGTGATCCAGTTTGACGCCCATCTGGACTGGACCAGCCATGTGGGCCCCCTGGTGCAGGGGAACGGAAGCCCTATGCGCCGCTTGTCTGAGATGGAGCACATCGGACAGATGGTACAGATTGGCCTGAGAGGGATGGGTACTGGCCAAAAGTCGGACTATGACGCCGCCAGGGCCTATGGCAGCCGCCTGATTTCCGCCCGGGAGCTTCATGATAAGGGTGTGCAGTACGTCCTGGATCAGATCCCAGACGCCGAGGCATACTATATTACCTTTGATATTGATGGATACGATATGGCGCTGGCTCCCGGCGCGGCCTCTCCGCTGCCCGGCGGAATTACCTACGACGAGAGCATGGATATGCTCAAGGCTATCTGCCAGACAGGTAAAGTGGTGGCTATGGATATGGTAGAGGTAGCTCCCGCCTATGATCCCACGGGCTGTACTGCCCGGCTGGCCGCCCTCACCATGCTCCAGGTAATGGCATATGTGGGCAAGGCGCTCCATCAAAAGCCTTGACAGTGCTGTAATTTTCTCGACCCCGGCAGACATTGTCTGCCGGGGTCGATTTATGATTGAAAAAAAGAACCATGGTCGATATAATAGTCTCAGCGGAGGATTGGACGCTTTGGCCCGCTCCGTTCCGGGAAAGGAGAACAATGGGATGACCAGATTTTATCATTATAATTTTAATGTAACAAATTTACAGCGGAGCCTGGAGTTTTATCACCGGGCTTTGAATCTGTCCCCTGTGCGCACCAAGCAGGCGGAGGACGGTTCCTTCCAGCTGGTCTTTTTGGGAGACGAGGCAGGAAGCGATTTCCAGCTGGAGCTGACCTGGCTGCGGGACCGGGGGGAGAAGCCCTACGATTTGGGGGAGTGCGAATTCCACCTGGCCTTCCGCACTGATGAGTACGACACCCTCTATGCCCGTCATAAGGAGATGGGGTGCGTGTGCTATGAGAATCCGGGAATGGGTGTGTATTTTATCTCCGACCCGGACGGCTATTGGATTGAAATTGTGCCGGAGAAGACATAATGGCTAAGGGAGACAGAAATCCGGGTTGGCCCGGTTTTTTCCGGGCCTTCACCGTGCTATGTGCTATCATGCTTCTGCTGGCCCAGGGGAACCAGCAGGGGGCGTCCGGAGGGGCGTGGCAAGTGCTGCGGGTGTATGAGGGACTGACGATCTGGAGCATTCCCGCACTGTTTATGCTCTGGGGGATGTCTGCCCTGGAAGAGGGGAAGCAGACTGTCTCCTCCGCCTTGCTGGCGTTGGCCCTGCCCGCCTTTTGTACTCTGGTGTTCTGGGGAGCGGTATACGCTGTTGCAGCTCACCTGTTGGGGGGCGGAGCGCTGAGTTGGGCGGGAATCTGGTCTGCTCTTGTGTCTGCAGCCAGGGGGAACACCTATATTCATCTGTGGGTTTTGTACCCGCTGATTGGGCTGTACCTGATCCATCCGGTGATACACCGGTTTGTGTCAGGGGCTGGGCGGGGGGAGGTACGCTACTTCCTGATTCTGTGCTTCCTGTTTGCCTGTGTACTGCCCCTGTGGACGTCCTTTTATCCCCAAAGTGCGCTGGCGCTCCTGCTGGAGCGGCTGCAGATCCACCTGGTTCTGGGGTGGGTAGGGTGCTATGTAGGGGGATGGTATCTGCGCCGCTATACCATTGGGAGGGTGACTGAATTTGCCCTTTATATTTTGGGGGTGCTGGGGCTGGTGCTTACCTTAATGGGCCAGCGGCTGCTGGGTGGAGATGATGCTCTGTGGTACGGCAGTATGGCCCCAAATGTAGTTCTTACCGCCGCCGGCCTGTGTACGCTGTTCCGCTATGTATTGGGGGTGAGCGAGGAACGTTCCCGCCGCCGCTCCGTATACGCCCTGGGTTCCTTCTCTGTGGGAGTATACCTGATCCACCAGCTCTGGGTGCTGGTTTTCCAGAGGCTGGGAGTTACCCTGGGGGCCGTGCCGACGGTGGTGTCCGTGCCCCTGTTTGCTCTGGTACTGTTCCTGCTTTCTGCCCCCTTTGCCTGGCTGTTTTCCCGCATTCCGGGGATAGGACGCTATCTGACATGAGAAAACAGAAAAGCCCGGAGCTAACTAGCTCCGGGCTTTTTGAATGCCTGTGGGAAGGACTACGCCTGGTCGGGATGGTACTCCTTACAGGTGCATTTTTTCCACTTCAGGCCGGAACCGCAGGGGCAGGGGTCGTTGCGGCCTATTTTAATTGCCTTTTTCACAGGCTGTTTGCGGACTGAACCATCGCCTCCGGCAGATTCAGAAGTGATCTTGGCTACCCGTTCCCGCTTAACCTCCTCGTCTCTCTTCAAACGAACCAGGAACAGACGGCGCAGGGTCTCTTCCTGGATAGCCGCTATCATCTGCTGGAACATCTCGTAGCCTTCCTTTTTGTAGGCTACCACCGGGTCAGTCTGGGCATAGGCCCGCAGCCCGATACCCTGTTTGAGGTCGTTCATGGCGTCAATCTGGTCCATCCAGTACTCATCCACTACCCGCAGCATAATGAACCGCTCCAGTTCCCGCATAATGGGGGAGCCGATTTCCTGCTCTTTCTTGGCGTACGCCTCTTTGGCCTTACTGCTGACCAGATCAATCAGGGCCTGGGCGTCATACTGCTGCAGTTCCTGGTCGGTGAGATTGAGGACACCTGGGGCGAGGAACATGGTGCGGAATGGGGCCACTGCCTCTTGGAAGGACTCTGCGTTCATATGCTTCTGTTCCCCCATGTGACCCAGGATGGCGTTTTCCACCATGGAGTGTAGGATATTCTGGATGAAGGCCTGGAGGTCCTCCCCGTCCAGCACCTGGCGGCGCTGCTTATAGATAACTTCCCGCTGGGTGTCCATCACGTCGTCATACTGCAGCACACTTTTCCGGGTTTGGAAGTTGCGGGACTCCACCTGTTTCTGGGCATTCTCAATGGCACCGGAGAGGATCTTGGCATCGATGGGAGTGTCCTCATCCACTCCCAGCTTTTCCATCATCCCCATGACCCGCTCTGAGCCAAACAGACGCATAATATCATCTTCCAGAGAGAGGAAAAACCGCGTCTCGCCGGGGTCGCCCTGACGGCCGGCACGGCCCCGCAGCTGGTTGTCAATGCGCCGGGACTCATGGCGCTCTGTGCCAAGGATAAACAGTCCGCCCACCTGGCGTACCTTGTCGGCCTCCGACTGGATTTCCTCCTTATATTTGGCCTCGGCCTGGGTAAACAGCTTTCTGGCCTCCAGAATCTCCTGGTTGTCCGTCTCAGCAAAGCCGGTGGCTTCGGCAATAAGCTCATCACTCATGCCCGCCTTGCGCAGATCTGCCTTGGCCAAATATTCCGCGTTGCCGCCAAACATAATATCAGTACCGCGGCCGGCCATGTTGGTGGCCACAGTAACAGCGCCGAATTTGCCGGCCTGGGCTACAATCTCCGCTTCTTTTTCGTGGTTTTTTGCATTTAGTACGTTGTGGCGGATACCCCGGCGGCGCAGCAGATCGGAGATCTGTTCCGATTTCTCAATGGAGACAGTACCAACCAGCACAGGCTGTCCCTTTTCATGGCATGCTTCAATCTGGTTGACAATGGCCCGCAGTTTACCCTGGGTGTTCTTATATACCACATCGGGGTGGTCAATTCGGGCCAGGGGCTTGTTGGTGGGAATCTCTACAATGTCTAGTTCATAGATGGTGCCGAACTCCTCCTGTTCAGTCATGGCGGTTCCCGTCATGCCGGAGAGCTTTTCATAGAGCCGGAAGTAATTTTGGAAGGTAATAGTGGCCAGAGTCTTGGATTCGTTGGCCACCTCCACATGTTCTTTGGCCTCAATGGCCTGATGAAGCCCCTCATTATAGCGCCGCCCGAACATGAGCCGGCCGGTAAACTCATCCACAATGATGACCTGGCCGTCTTTGACCACGTAGTCGATATCCCGCTTCATCACACCCCTGGCCTTGATGGCCTGGTTGATGTGGTGGGAGAGGGTGGTATTCTCCGGGTCAGCCAGGTTCTCAATGTTAAAGAATTCCTCCGCTTTTTTAATGCCGGGGGCGGTGAGGGTGGCGGTGCGGGCCTTCTCATCGACGATGTAATCGGCGTCGATGTCTACGTCCTCCTCCTCTTTCTCGTCCACTTTGGCGATGCGCTGACACTTAAGGCGGGAGACAAACTGGTCCACTATAGTATAGAGCTGGGTGGACTTTTCCCCCTGACCGGAAATAATAAGAGGAGTGCGGGCTTCGTCGATGAGGATAGAGTCCACCTCGTCCACAATCGCGAAGGGATGGCCCCGCTGAACCAATTCGGAGGAGTAGATGGCCATGTTGTCCCGCAGGTAGTCAAAGCCAAATACATTGTTGGTGCCGTAGTTAATATCCGCCTGGTACGCCTCCTTTTTTGCCTGGCCTACCACACAATGAAAGACCAGCCCCACGGTCAGACCCATGAAGCGGTATACCTTGCCCATCCACTCACTGTCACGCTTGGCCAGGTAGTCATTGACTGTGACGATGTGTACGCCCCTGCCGGTGAGAGCGTTAAGGTAAGCCGGGAGGGTGGCAACCAGGGTCTTGCCCTCACCCGTCTTCATTTCGGCGATACGGCCCTGATGAAGTACAATGCCGCCCACCACCTGAACACGGTAAGGGCGCATACCAAGCACACGCCAGGCGGCCTCCCGACAAGCGGCAAAGGCCTCGGGCAGAAGCTGATCCAGGGTCTCTCCGTTTTGCAGGCGCTGTTTAAACTCCGGGGTCTTAGCCTGGAGCTGCTGGTCGGTGAGGGCCTTATACTCCTCTTCCAGGGCATCCACCTTGTCGGCAATGAGGTAGATGGGCTTCAGTTCCCGCTGGGAGGAGGTACCAAAAAGTTTCGTAAAAAGACTCATCGTGTAAAACACCTCTTGGCTATGGGGAGTGCTGCAAGACTTGCCCCCGATAAAATTAGTCATCCCACAAAGTATATCACAGTTCAAGGGGAGAAAAAAGAGTAAATTGTAAACATTCTACGCAAAAAGGCGGGGGAGAGGGGCGGGAGATATTTCAGGCAATCCACCCTGGGCGAATTTTTGTCCGCCGAAGGTTGACAAAGAGGGGGCGGTGTGGTATGGTATCACTCGCAACTGAATAGGACAGACGAAGCGTGCAGGAAAACAGCGGGGTTCCGCTTGCCGAAGGAGTAACACTCTCAGGTGTCCCAGAGGGACGAGGACTGTACGCGGATGTAACTCTGGAGAAGCTCGATTCGAGTGCCGAAGGTGCAACGCGGTCTGATAGGGCCGCCAATCTCTCAGGCAAAAGGACAGAGGAGACAATCGCCGCTTTGTGCGCGGGTACCGCGTAGGAAGGGCGGTATTTTGTCGCTATGTTTTCGGATCGGAGACCTCTCTCCCGGTCCGATTTTTGTTGCAGAGCAGAGAGGAGAAATTGGTATGTTAGCAAATTTGGAAGCTGTCCTGTACCCTATAGTTTCAACGATCAACATCTATTTATCCAGCTATATCCTGGTATTCTTGCTCATCGGTGTAGGACTGTGGTATACAATCCGTACCCGATTTGTCCAGGTGCGCTGCTTTGGGGAGGGGATACACCGCGTGTTTGGTAACCTGTCTCTCCACGGTGGACGGCAGGAGCAGGGGATGAGCTCTTTCCAGGCCCTGGCTACCGCTATTGCCGCCCAGGTAGGTACAGGCAATATTGTGGGCGCGTCCGGGGCTATTCTCACCGGAGGACCGGGGGCTATTTTTTGGATGTGGATGATTGCCTTCTTCGGTATGGCCACGATTTACGCCGAGGCCACCCTGGCTATTAAGACGAGGGTGACGGACGAACAGGGCAATTTCCATGGTGGCCCCGTTTATTACATCACCACCGCGTTTAAGGGTGCCTTCGGCAAGTTCCTGGCTGGCTTCTTTGCCGTAGCCATTATCCTGGCTCTGGGCTTTATGGGGTGTATGGTACAGTCCAACTCCATCGGTTCTACCTTTCAAACTGCTTTTGGTATCCCCACTTGGCTGGTGGGTGTGGTATTGGTCATCATTTGCGCTTTTATTTTCCTGGGCGGCGTGCAGCGTCTGGCCTCGGTGACAGAGAAGCTGGTCCCCGTTATGGCAGTCATTTTTCTGGTGGGCGGACTGGGAGTGCTTGCTGCCCGCTGGCGTTACATTCCGGCAACCTTTGCCATGATTGTCAAATATGCTTTTCAGCCTCAGGCTATCATCGGTGGCAGCTTTGGATACGCTATTAAGACCGCTGTTAGTCAAGGAGCCAAGCGTGGGCTGTTTTCCAACGAAGCCGGTATGGGTTCCACACCCCACGCCCACGCCCAGGCCAATGTGACTGACCCCCACGAACAGGGTGTGGTAGCGATGATCGGTGTATTTATGGACACTTTTGTGGTGCTGACTCTGAACGCACTGGTGATTATCTCCACGCTCTACACAAGTGATGGTATTCTCTACACCGGTGTCATTCCTCAGGAAATCAGCAACACGAACCTGGCTCAGACTGCTTTTGGAACTGTAATGGGTGCGGAACTGGGAGCCAAGTTTGTGGCCGTATGCCTATTTTTCTTCGCTTTTTCTACTGTTTTAAGCTGGAATCTGTTTGGTAAGATTAATGTAATTTACCTCTTTGGAAAGAAAGCCGCTGTGGCTTATTCCCTGATCGCCCTGGCGTTTATTTTCCTGGGTACACTCATGTCCAATACCTTGGTGTGGGAACTGACCGATATGTTTAATAACCTAATGGTTATTCCCAACGCCATTGCTCTGTTTGCTCTTACTGGTATGGTAGTCAAATCTACCCACGGGGTGGGGGCAAAGCGGTAACTCCCTCCCACAGGGACGTGTAATGCCTGTTCAGCCCGGCCTTGGCAAGGCCGGGCTTTTTTCCTTTACGGGGAAAAGGGGACATGGTATGATGAAAGCATAAAGCTATGATGTGAGAGGGTGTCCCATGGAAGGTTGGAAAAAGAACGCGGTTCACACACTGGAGATAACCGGCTATACGGCGGAAGGCATGGGGGTATCCCGGCTGGAAGGGCGGGTGGTTTTTGTCCCTGGTACCATCCGTGGGGAGCGCTGGAGAGTACGGCTGGAAAAAGTCAATAAGAGCGTGGCTTGGGGACGGGGGGTAGAGTTGCTGCTTCCATCCCCGAAACGGCTGAAGCCGGACTGCCCTCTGGCCGGACGGTGCGGCGGCTGCCAGTTTCGTCATATGACTTATGATGAAGAGCTGCGGGCCAAATGGGAGCGGGTTCGAGACGCCCTGGAACGGGTGGGAGGAGTACATTTACAGTTGTCTGCCGTATTGGGGGCGGAGGAGCCCGGGCGTTACCGCAACAAAGTTCAGTTTCCTGTGGCAGGAGGGAAACAGGGTCTGGCGGTAGGGTACTACCGCTCCAGGAGCCACGATGTTCTGGATGCAGAGGACTGTCTGCTCCAGCCCGCGGAGGTTACTCGAGTCCGGCAGATATTTAAATCGTGGATGGAGCGCTTCCAGGTGCCGCCTTACGATGAGAAAACTGGCAAGGGGCTTATCCGCCACCTCTATGTGCGAACCAACCATGCGGGGGAAGCGATGTGCTGTGTGGTGGCCAACGGCTTTGTTCTGCCGCATGAGGAGGAACTGGTGCAGCTTCTCCGAACGGGCCTGCCCTCCCTGGTTGGGGTGGTGCTAAACGAAAATACCCGGGATACGAACGTCATCCTGGGGCCCAAGTACCGTGTACTATGGGGGCGAGATTACTTGGAGGAGGAGCTGTGCGGCTTTGTGTTTCGGCTGTCTGTCCCCTCATTTTTCCAGGTGAATCTGCTTCAGACCCGGCGGCTTTACCAGGTAGCCCTGGAATTTGCCGGCCTTACGGGCACAGAAACAGTACTGGATCTCTACTGTGGGATTGGCACCATCTCCCTGTGTCTGGCCAGACGGGCGGGCCGGGTGATCGGCGCAGAAATTGTTCCCCAGGCGGTAGAGGACGCCCGCTCCAACGCAGAGCGCAACGGAATTGGAAATGCGGAGTTTTTCTGTGGGGACGCCGGGGCGGTGGCAGCTAGGCTGGCGGAGAAGAAGACGCGGCCAGACGTGGTGTGCGTGGATCCCCCCCGAAAAGGGCTGGCACCAGAAGTGCCTGCCATTCTGGCAGATATGTCTCCAAAACGCATCGTTTACGTCTCCTGCGATCCGGCTACGTTGGCCCGGGATATAAAGCGGCTGGAGGAACTGGGTTATCGTGCTCGAAAGGCGCAACCGGTGGATCTGTTTCCCCGTACTGCCCATGTGGAGACAGTAGTCCTCTTGGAGGGGCAGGGGCTCCCCCGTACGGAAAACCAAGGGGTATCTTGACGAAATAGAAAAAGTGTCAGGTTGCGCTTGTTTTTAGGGGCAACCATGGTATAATACAGACAGGAGCGGACCGGGTTAGCCCACCGCTTGAATTCATATGCAAGCGGAAAGGAGCATATCATGCCCGAAGATAGTGCGCACCGCAACGGCAGCTTCAGTTCTTCCATTGGGTTTGTGATTGCCTGTGTAGGTTCGGCCGTGGGTCTGGGGAACATTTGGCTGTTCCCATACCGCCTGGGCCAGTACGGAGGTGCGGCGTTTTTAATCCCCTACTTGTTTTTTATCCTCCTGTTTGGCTGGGTGGGCCTGTCTGCCGAGTTCGGCATTGGCCGCTTAGCCGGAACTGGGACGATTGGAGCCTATGAGTATTGCTTTGCTGCCAGGGGGAGAAAAAATGTAGGCAGTATTTTGGGATGGATTCCGCTGATTGGTTCCCTGGGGATTGCCATCGGTTACGCTGTGATTATGGGTTGGGTGCTCAACAGCCTGGCCGGAGCAGTAACAGGGGCCTTGATGACTGCACAGCCTCAGGAATTTTTCAAGCAGGCCGCTGTGGACTTTGGAAACCCTTTTTGGCATACTGTCGTTGTGGTGGTGGCCTGTCTGATTTTGCTGTTTGGTGTGACTACAGGAATTGAGCGGGTAAGCCGGGTGCTGATGCCTCTGTTCTACCTGTTGTTTCTGGCCCTGGCGGTGTGGGTAGCCACACAGCCTGGGGCAGGGGAGGGCTACCGCTTCTTGTTTGTCCCGGACTGGTCCAAACTGCTGGAGCGGGACACCTGGGTGATGGCTATGGGCCAGGCATTTTTCTCCCTGTCCATCACTGGGTCAGGTATGATTGTATACGGAGCCTATCTGGACAAGAAGGCGGATATTCCTCAGGCATCCCTGCGTACGGCCCTGTTTGATACCATGGCTGCTGTGCTGGCGGCCTTGGCCATTATGCCGGCGGTATTTGCCTACGGGTTGGACGTGGACAGCGGTCCATCTCTGATGTTCATTACGGTGCCCACAGTGTTCCAGCGGATGCCTTTGGGGCGGCTGTTTGCAATATTTTTCTTTGTCTCTGTGTTTTTTGCCGGTATTACGTCTTTAATTAATATGTTTGAAGCTGTCACTGAGAGCTGGCAGAGGTACTTCAAGCTCAGCCGCCGTTGGGCGGTGCTGCTGTGCTCGGTCATCACCCTGGGTGTGGGATTGTTTATCGAGGGAGAGGCCAAGGTGGGGCAATGGATGGATTTTATTACGGTGGATGTGGTGCCCGTTGGGGCGGTGCTGGGCGCTGTCTCCATCTACTATGTTTTGGGGTGGCCTAAGCTGAAGTCAGAATTGGAGTTGGGACGGAAAAAGCCTGTCCCGGCGGCTTTTGGAGTCGTGGGACGATACCTATATGTACCACTGACTGTGTTGGTGGTAATTTTGGGGCTCGTTTATGGGGGAATCGGCTGAGATTCCGGTTAGATTTTAAAATTAAACAGAGAAGGCACGGTGTTTAAAGTGCAGAAGAGGCAATACCAAATTGATATGTGCAACGGCCCTCTGTGGAGCAAAATTTTGTTGTTCTCCCTGCCCTTAATGGCCTCCAGTTTAATTCAGTTGCTGTTCAACGCCGCGGATGTGGTGGTGGTGGGACAGTTTGTGGGCAAGGAGGCCCTGGCGGCGGTAGGCTCCAATACGAATTTGATTAATCTGATGATTAACCTGTTCATCGGACTGTCCGTTGGTACCAATGTGGTGGTGGCACGGGATTTAGGGGCAGGGCGGCATGACAATGTCAGCCGCAGCGTGCATACCTCTGTTACCCTCTCTCTGGTTAGCGGACTATTTATGCTGGTGTTGGGAACCGTGATGGCCCGTCAATTCTTAATCTGGATGTCATCACCTACCGATGTGATTGATCTGGCCACCATCTATTTGCGGATTTATTTCCTTGGAATGCCGGCCAACTTGCTGTATAATTTCGGTGCAGCTATTTTAAGAGCCCAGGGCGATACCCAAAGGCCGCTGTACTACCTTACCCTGGCGGGTGTGGTCAATGTAGTGTTGAATCTGGTGCTGGTGATCTATGTCAACCTGGGAGTAGCTGGAGTAGCCTTGGCCACAATTACCTCTCAATATATTTCCGCGATCCTGGTGCTGCGGTGCCTGATACGGGAAGAGGGCGCCCTGCGGCTGGAAGTGAAGAAGCTGCGTCTGGAGTGGACTGTGGTGTGGCGTATTCTCCAGGTCGGGCTTCCTGCGGGCTTTCAGGGCGTGGTATTTGCTCTGTCCAATGTGGTGATTCAATCTTCCCTGAACTCCTTTGATGACGCGGTTCTCGTGGCCGGCTCCTCTGCCTCGGCAAATATTGAGGGCTTTGTTTACGCCGCCATGAATTCGTTTTATCAAACGGCGCTTACCTTTACGGGACAGAATTACGGCGCGGGAAAGTGCCACCGGGTGAACCGGGTAGCATTCTGGTGTGAAGGGTTTGCAGTTGCAATTGGCTTGACACTTGGCAACCTGGCGTACCTGTTTGGCCATACCTTGGCTGGAATCTATGCCCCCGGAGAGCCGGAGGTCATTGCCCAGGCCCTGATACGTATGAGCTTTATTTGCTGTCCCTATTTTATCTGCGGCATTATGGATGTGATGGTGGGCGTGCTGAGGGGGATTGGCTACTCAGTTATTCCCATGGTGGTGTCCCTAATTGGGGCTTGCGGCCTGCGGCTTTTGTGGGTAGCAATCGTATTTCCTATGTTCCGTTCACCGTCTACCCTGTACTTTTCCTATCCGGTCACTTGGGCCATTACCGGCGTGGCACAGATTATCTTCTTCCTGGCGGTACATAAACGGGCCTATTTAAAGGTGGCGGGAAGCGACTATCTTTCCACTATGGAGGGCAAGCATCCCCCTGTAGGCGCAGGGAAATAAACTAACACATAAAAAGGCCCCGGGACATAACCTCCCGGGGCCTTTTTATGTATTCATTTAAATGATGCGTCTGCCGCCCACAAATCCGGTGGTATAATAGGCATCGCTCAGGTTGCTGACAATGACACCTACCGTGGAAGTAGAGGCGTGGACAAACTGATTGTTGCCGATGTAAAGGCCCACATGGGAGGCCCGCTTGCTGCCGGTGCCGGCCTTTTTAAAGAGAACCAGGTCGCCGGGCTGGAGCTCGCTCATGGAGACGGGGGTCCCGTTATCCAGCTGATTGGCGGCAGAGCGGTTTAGGGAGTAGCCAAACTGGGCGTAGATGTAACTGGTAAAGCCAGAGCAGTCGAAGCCCTTGGGAGAACTGCCGCCGTATACGTAGGGATACCCCACAAAGGTGAGGGCGTAGTCGGCAATTTCTTGACCCTTGCTGGCGGAATTGGCCTCTTCTGCATCCACCAGAACCACGTACTCGGCGCTGATGTATCCCTGCTCAATCTGATACCAACCGCTCTGGGTTTCTGCTAAAATCTCTACAATCTTGCCTGCCCGAAGGCTCCCCACCTTTTCTTTGTCAGTGCCGGGGCCAGAGCGGATATTCAAAGAGGAAGCAGTCACCTTTCCATAGGTGGCCTCCGCCACAGGCTGAGGTTCGGACTGAGCGGCTATGGAGGCGGGGGAGGTAGCGGACACAGCAGACACAGCATCTAAGGTGTCATCCAATACCAGATAATCACTGGAGACATATCCAATGAGCTGTTCATAGCTAATCTGGTACCAGCCGTTGGCCGCGGACAAAACATCCACCTTAGTGCCGTCAGAGAGCTTGTCCAATATAGCACTGTCCGTATTGGCCTCAGAACGGACACGCAGTGTACTGTTGCCGGTATTGACGGTGCCGGTGACAGCCAAAGCGGGAGCGACGCACATACTGGCAATCAGCAGACCGGCAGTGAGTCGAAGGGCAGCGTAGTTTCTCAAGTGCATGGCTAATGTCCTCCTGTATTGTTTCTGTTTCTAATTTTATCTGGATACTGGGGGGCAGATCACTTGGAGTTCAGTGCCCGCTCCAGCCATACGCTTGCCACATCCATGGCTGCATAGAGGCTGTCCTTCTCGCTTTTTTTCACCACACGGTCCCGACTTTTCAGATCAGGATCGGTGAGCTGAAGCTGAACGGAAACCCGATCGGCCATTTCCAGACCATCCACGTTTTTAGTGGAGAGGATCTGAAGCATGATAATATATTTTTCTGCCATAGTTCCGTAATAAATTAAGTTGTCTTTCCGGCGCAGGGGATGCCCCTTATAAGTGAGGGGAAGGGATTGGCTTGCCATGAAATGCCTCCTGAACTTCAAATAGAACTTGTAACCGAATTGTAACATATTTGTTACCAGCTGTCAAATCTTTTCCCGATATTTTTTGATAAAAAGTGCCGGCCGAAACAATTTTCTTACATAGAAAAATAAAAAATTTGTTCCATCCCTTGGCTGAAAGCAAAAAAACAGGAAAAAATTACAAAAAAATGAAGGTTTGCCTTGACAGACAGCAAACCCTCATGGTACAATAAAATGCTCTTATGTCCCTAAGAAAAAAGAGCATGCCCCCCCATGCTCTGGACGTAGTGTACCACAGGACCGTGAAATTGGCAAGGGGACATGGAGGGAAAAAATCAACGCTGCCGGGTGTGCGGAAAAGCGGAGCGGAGCCGGAATTGTGCAAAATGACGACAAATCCCCCGTTTTTCCCTGCATCCGGGGCGGGAACCCGTGAGAACCAACCGTTGAGTCAAAAGAAAGCGAGTTGATTTTTTAGAATGGTCAAGGATGTGCAATACGGCAAAACCCTGCGAAAGAGCTTTGCCCGCTACCAGGAGATTCTGGAGATGCCCAACCTGCTGGAGGTGCAGAAGACCTCCTATCAGTGGTTTTTGGACACCGGCCTGCGGGAGGTGTTCAAGGATGTGGGTGCCATTACTGACTACGCCGGCAATCTGGAGCTGTCCTTCATTGACTACTCCATGGACGAGGCCCCTAAGTACGATGTGGAGGAATGCAAGGCCCGGGATGCTACCTACGCTGCGCCCATTAAGGTAAAGGTACACCTGCGCAACACCCAGAATAACCAGATCAACGAGCAGGAGATCTTTATGGGGGACTTCCCCATTATGACCCAGGCAGGCACCTTTGTCATCAATGGTGCTGAGCGAGTGATTGTTTCCCAGATTGTCCGCTCCCCCGGCATGTATTATACCCGCACGGCGGACAAGGCGGACAACTTGACTTTTACAACGACCGTTATCCCATACCGTGGCGCCTGGCTGGAGTATGAGACAGATCTGTCCGATATCTTCTACGTGCGCATCGATAAAAACCGTAAGCTGCCCATCACGTGTCTTATTCGGGCCCTGGGTCCCCGTACTGATGCTGAGATTATTGAACTGTTCGGTGAGGATGAGCGTATCCGTGCTACCCTGGAGAAGGACGCCTGCAAGACCTATGAGGAGGCCTTGCTGGAAATCTACCGGAAGCTGCGTCCCGGTGAGCCGCCTACGGTGGATTCCTCGGAGAGCTTGCTGTCGGCCACCTTCTTTGACCCCCGGCGCTACGACCTGTCTGCGGTAGGCCGCTATAAGTTCAATAAGAAGATGGCCCTGTGGGCCCGGCTGTCAGGCCACAAGCTTGCCCTGCCTGTGGCCGATCCCCGCACCGGTGAAATCATTGCTGATGCCGGAGAGGTACTCACTCGGGAGCGGGCCAAGGAGCTGGACAATCGGGGTGTGAACGAGGCGGTCCTGGATATGGACGGCAAGCAGGTGAAGGTATTTTCCAACAACATGGTCCACCTGGAGGACTTTGTGGACTTTGACCCGGCGGAGGTTGGGGTAGACGAGATGGTGTCCTTCCCTGTCCTGTGCCAGCTGCTGGATCAGTTCTCAGGGGAAGAGCTGAAGGATGCCATCCGGGAGCATTTGGACGACCTGATTCCAAAGCACATCACGGTGGAAGACATCATGGCTTCCATTAACTACCTCAACTGCCTGGCCCACGGCGCCGGCAGCCCGGATGACATTGACCACCTGGGCAACCGCCGCCTGCGCTGTGTGGGGGAGCTCATCCAGAACCAGTTCCGCATCGGCTTTTCCCGTATGGAGCGTGTCATCCGGGAGCGGATGACCACCCAGGATCTGGATGTGGTTACGCCTCAGAGCCTGATTAATATCCGTCCGGTCACTGCTGCCATCAAGGAGTTCTTTGGGTCCAGTCCTTTGAGCCAGTTCATGGATCAGACAAACCCCCTGGCCGAGCTGACCCACAAGCGCCGCCTGTCCGCTCTGGGCCCCGGAGGCCTGTCCCGTGACCGCGCTTCCTTTGATGTCCGTGACGTGCACTACTCCCATTACGGCCGCCTGTGCCCCATCGAGACCCCTGAAGGTCCCAACATCGGACTGATCTCCTATCTGGCCTCCTACGCCCGCATCAACCGCTTCGGCTTTATTGAGGCGCCCTACCGCAAGGTGGATAAGGAGACGGGAAAGGTCACGGATCACATCGACTATATGACCGCCGATGTGGAGGACGAGTTTATCATCGGCCAGGCCACTGAACCCCTGGATGAAAACGGCTGCTTTATCAATGAGCGTATTACCTGCCGCCACCGCAACGAGACCATCTCGGTGGACAACCACCTGGTGGACTACGTAGACGAATCCCCCAAGATGATGGTGCCAGTGGCTACCGCCATGATACCATTCCTGCAGAACGATGACGCCAACCGTGCCCTGATGGGTGCCAACATGCAGCGTCAGGCTGTGCCTCTGCTGCGGCCGGAGGCCCCCATCGTGGCCACCGGCCAGGAGCACAAAAACTGTATTGACTCCGAAGTGGCCATCCTGGCTGAGGGGCCCGGCACTGTCACCAAAGTGTCTGCCCGGTATATTACCGTGGCCTACGATAACGGCCAGACCAAGGAGTATCGCCTGACCAAATACCTGCGCTCCAACCACACCACCTGCATCAACCAGCGGCCTATCGTAGACGCCGGACAGCGGGTGGACTTCCAGGATGTGCTGGCCGATGGCCCTTCCACCGACCACGGGGAGATCGCTCTGGGCCGCAACATCCTCATGGGCTTTATGACCTGGGAGGGCTACAACTACGAGGACGCCATCCTGCTCAACGAGCGGATGGTAAAGGACGACGTGTTCACCTCCATCCACATCGAGGAGTATGAGACAGAGGCCCGGGACACCAAGCTGGGCCCTGAGACCATCACCCGAGATATCCCTAACGTGGGTGAGGACGCCCTGAAGGACCTGGACGAGCACGGCATCATCCGCGTAGGGGCAGAAATCCGGGCCGGGGACTATCTGGTGGGCAAGGTCACCCCCAAGGGGGAGGCCGAGGCCACTGCAGAGGAGAAGCTGCTGCGGGCCATCTTCGGTGAGAAGGCCCGGGAGGTGCGCGACACCTCCCTGAAGGTACCCCACGGCGAGGCCGGCATTGTGGTGGACGTGAAGATCTTTACCCGGGAGAATGGGGATGAGCTGTCCCCCGGCGTTAACCAGGTGGTTCGGGTCTATATTGCCCAGAAGAGGAAGATCTCCGTGGGCGACAAGATGGCCGGCCGCCACGGCAACAAGGGCGTGGTCTCCCGCATTCTGCCTCAGGAGGATATGCCTTTCCTTCCTGACGGTACGCCGCTGGACATTGTACTAAACCCTCTGGGCGTGCCCTCCCGTATGAATATCGGCCAGGTGTTGGAGGTCCACCTGGGCTATGCCGCCAAGACCCTGGGTTGGAAGGTGGCCACCCCCATCTTCAACGGTGCTACCGAGGCGGATATCCAGGAGTGCCTGAAGATGGCCGGCCTGGCCCGAGAGGTGGGCTATGACGAGCCCCTCATTGGCAAACAGCTTTATCTGGCTGACGAGGAGGGGAACGGCATGCGGGAACTCAGCGCCGAGGAGATGGCCGATACCCAGCAGCTGCGAGTCTGGCAGAAGGCGGGCAAGCTGCGCCTGGTGGACGGCAAGAACTGGCTGTACGATGGCCGCACCGGTCGGCGCTTTGATAACCCGGTCACTGTGGGCTATGTCTACTTCCTAAAGCTGCACCACCTGGTAGACGACAAGATTCACGCCCGGGCCACCGGCCCCTACTCCCTGGTTACTCAGCAGCCTCTGGGCGGCAAGGCCCAGTTCGGCGGCCAGCGCTTCGGCGAGATGGAGGTGTGGGCTCTGGAGGCCTACGGTGCCGCCTACACCCTGCAGGAGATCCTCACTGTCAAGTCCGACGACGTCACCGGCCGTGTCAAGACCTACGAGGCTATTGTCAAGGGCATGAACGTGCCCAAGCCCGGCGTGCCCGAGTCCTTTAAGGTGTTGATTAAAGAGCTGCAGTCTCTGTGCCTGGACATTCGTGTGCTGGACGGCCAGGGTAACGAGATCGAGCTGAAGGACGACGATGAGGACACCTACCAGCCTGTCCGAGATGACTTCTATGATCGGGATGACGATTTCGGCTACCAGAAGGATGCCGACTTTGCCTCTGCCGGCGGCTTTACCTTCAAGGGGGACAGCGACGATGACGATCTGGCCCTGGAAGGCGAGGACGAGGGGGAAGAGGGCTCGGATGACGAGTTGTTCTCCGACGAAGATTTTTAAGGAACGGGAGGAGATTAGAACATGAGTTACGCTGAATTTGACGCCATCCGCATTGGCATCGCCTCCCCTGAGCAGATCCGCGAGTGGTCCTACGGCGAGGTCAAGCGGCCTGAGACCATTAACTACCGCACTTTGAAGCCCGAGAAGGACGGACTGTTCTGCGAGAAGATCTTTGGCCCTACCAAGGATTGGGAGTGCAACTGCGGTAAATATAAGAAGATCCGCTACAAGGGCAAGATCTGTGACCGCTGCGGCGTGGAAATCACCAAGGCTAAGGTACGCCGGGAGCGTATGGGCCATATTGAACTGGCCGCTCCCGTCTCCCACATCTGGTATTTTAAGGGCATTCCCTCCCGTATGGGTCTGTTGCTGGATATCAGTCCTCGGATTCTGGAGAAGGTACTGTACTTTGCTGCCTATATTGTCATTGACCCCGGGTTCTCCCCCCTGGCCAAAAACCAGATCCTATCCGAGAAGGAATACCGGGATATGCGGGAGAAGTATGAGGACGACTTTGACGCAGGGATGGGGGCTGAGGCGGTCAAGAAGCTGTTGCAGCAAATCGACCTGGAGGAGCTGTCCGCCCAACTGCGGGCTGAACTGAAAGATGCCTCCGGCCAGAAGAAGGCCCGCATTGTCAAGCGCCTGGAGGTGGTAGATGCCTTCCGCCTGTCCGGAAACAAGCCTGAGTGGATGATTATCGACGTGCTCCCTGTCATCCCGCCGGAGATCCGGCCTATGGTACCCCTGGACGGCGGTCGGTACGCCTCCTCTGACCTGAACGACCTGTACCGCCGGGTCATCAACCGCAATAACCGCCTGAAGCGGCTTATTCAGCTCAATGCCCCCGACATCATTGTGCGCAATGAGAAACGCATGCTCCAGGAAGCGGTGGACGCTCTTATTGACAACGGCCGCCGGGGCCGTGCCGTCACCGGCGCCAACAACCGCGCCCTCAAGTCCTTGTCCGACATGCTTAAAGGAAAGCAGGGGCGTTTCCGTCAGAACCTGCTGGGCAAGCGGGTGGATTACTCCGGCCGTTCCGTGATTGTGGTGGGCCCCAGCCTGAAGATCTACCAGTGCGGCCTGCCCAAGGAGATGGCCATTGAGCTGTTCCGCCCCTTCGTTATGAAGAAACTGGTGGACGACGGCCTGGCCAACAACATCAAGGCTGCCAAGAAGATGGTGGAAAAAGGCGAGGCCGCTGTGTGGGACGCCCTGGAGTTTGTGATTAAGGATCACCCCGTCATGCTTAACCGCGCGCCTACCCTGCACCGCCTGGGCATCCAGGCCTTCGAGCCGGTGCTGGTGGAGGGCCGCGCCATCAAGCTCCACCCCCTGGTGTGTACCGCTTTTAACGCCGACTTTGACGGCGACCAGATGGCCGTCCACGTCCCCCTGTCCGCCGAGGCCCAGACCGAGGCACGTATCCTCATGCTCTCGGCCAACAACCTGCTGCGGCCCCAGGACGGCGGCCCCGTCACCATCCCCACTCAGGACATGGTACTGGGTTCCTACTACCTGACCTATACCCGGGACGAGGAGGGCACTGGCCACGTCTTTGCCGACAAGGACGAGGCTATGTTGGCCTACGACGCGGGAGTGGTCACCCTCCACTCGCCCATCAAGGTGCGTATGTATCGGGAGATTGACGGGGTGATGCAGCACAGGCTGGTGGAGACCACCGTGGGCCGCCTCATCTACAACGAGGCTGTGCCCCAGGACCTGGGCTTTGTGGATCGCTCTGACCCGGAGATGATGTTCGAGCCGGAAATCAACTTTGTGGTGGGCAAGAAGCAGCTGGGCAAGATCATTGACAAGTGTATTACCAAGCACGGATTTACCGTCTCTGCCGGTGTGCTGGACGCTATCAAGGACCTTGGTTACCACTACTCCACCGTAGGCTCCCTGACCGTAGCCATCGCAGATATGACCGTCCCGGAGAAGAAGTATGAGCTCATTCACGAGACGGAGAAAGAGATCATTAAAATTGACCGGCAGTACCGCCGGGGCCTTATTACCAACGACGAGCGCTACCGTCTGACGGTAGCCGCCTGGGAACAGACCACCAAGGACGTCACCGACGCTCTCCAGGCGTCCATGGACCGCTACAACCCCATCTTTATGATGGCCGACTCCGGTGCCCGTGGTTCCATGGCCCAGATCCGTCAGCTGGCCGGCATGCGCGGCCTGATGGCTGACACCGCCGGGCGTACCATTGAGATCCCCATCAAGGCCAACTTCCGTGAGGGCCTTAGCGTGTTGGAGTACTTCATTTCCTCCAGAGGCGCCCGGAAGGGCATGGCTGATACTGCCCTGCGTACCGCAGACTCTGGTTACTTGACCCGCCGTCTGGTGGATGTGAGCCAGGAGGTCATCATTCGGGAGGACGACTGCGGTACCACTGACGGCATCGAGGTCAGTGAAATCCAGGAGTATGGCCAGGTCATTGAGACCTTTGCCGAGCGTGTCCATGGCCGCTATCCTGCCCAGGACATTGTGGATCCCCAGACGGGGGAGGTGCTCTACACCCGGGATACCATGCTGCGCAAAGAGGATGCCGCTGTGCTGGAGTCCCACGGCATCCACAGCGTGAAAATCCGCTCCGTGCTCACCTGCCGCTCCCGCAGCGGGGTGTGTGCCAAGTGCTACGGCATCAACCTGGCTATCGGCGAGCCGGTGGGAGCTGGCGAGGCTGTAGGCATCATCGCTGCTCAGTCTATCGGTGAGCCGGGTACCCAGCTGACCATGCGTACCTTCCACACCGGCGGCGTGGCCGGGGGCGATATTACCCAAGGTCTTCCCCGTGTTGAGGAACTGTTTGAGGCCCGCAAGCCCAAGAAGATGGCCCAGTTGGCTGAGATCGGCGGCCGGGTGACCAGCGAGGAGACCAAGCGCAACGTCATGTGCAACGTGACCATCACTGCCGACGACGGCGAGGTGGTGACCTATGCGCTGCCCTACTCTGCGGGCATCAAGGTAAAAGACGGAGACGTGGTGGAAAAGGGTATCGAGCTCACCGAGGGCGCCCTGTCTCCCCATGAGGTTTTGCGCATCCGCGGCCTGTCTGACTGCCACAACTACCTCATCCGTGAGGTGCAGAAGGTGTACCGTCAGCAGGGCGTGGACACCAACGACAAACACATCGAGGTCATTGTCCGCCAGATGATGCGCAAGGTGCGGGTGGAGGACGCGGGCGATTCCAGCCTGCTGTCTGGCTCCACCATTGATATTGTGGAGTTTATGGATGCCGAGGAGGCCGTGAAGGCCCGAATTGAGGCGGGGGAGAAGAACGAGATGGGGGAGGAGTTGCGCCTGCCCACCTGTACCCGCCTGCTCATGGGCATCACCAAGGCCTCTCTGGCCACCGAATCCTTCCTGTCTGCTGCCTCCTTCCAGGAGACCACGAAAGTGCTTACCGAGGCGGCTATCAAGGGCAAAGTGGACCACCTGCTGGGCCTGAAGGAGAATGTCATTATCGGCAAGCTCATCCCTGCCGGCTCCGGCCTGGCCCAGTACCGGAAGGAAGACCCCATTGATGATGAGGGCAACCTGCCCGGCATGGACGGCGGCTCCATTGTGACCGACGCTCTGGCGGAACCCCAGGAGGACCGTGACGAGGAGCCTTTGTTCTTTGAAACAGGCGCCATTGAGCTGGAGACATCTGCTCAACACCCCTGTGAGGATGCGCCTTTGTAAAATGAACTTTTAATGGTAAGCGGACGGCCGCCTCAAAGAGGCGGCCGTCCGCTTTTTTGATTTTTCCGCTGGGGTCGTAAATTGTTCCAAGGGCCCAGTATTTGAGTTTGCCTGATTTAAGGAGTCACTTCAATTGCTCCGGCGGGGCAGCTTTCCGCCGCCTCCTGGGCCTGGGCCTCCTGCTCAGGGAAGATCTCGTCCCGGGCGGCAGCCACCCCCTCATCGGTCATAGTAAACACCTGAGGGCAGATGTTGACGCACAGGCCGCAGCCCACACAGGCTTCATTGACATGGATGGTCATGGAATTTCCTCCTCCCTTTTCGGATGGAGGTAGCATGTCCTGCCAAAAGACTCTTATTCAAACGTACCCAGAAACAGGGGAATGCCTGTCTCCAGATCTGCGCTTCCATAGATGCAGGGCCGGTCAAAGACCAGGGTGATGCCCTTTTCCGGTGGAGCGGATGCTCCGCTGGCCCCCACTACCGTGGCGGCGGCCGCCTGAGTTCCTTTTTCATTCACCTCAATTCTCGCAGCGTGGATTACGCAGGAGAGGTAGTAGCCTCCTGGGCTGTCCCCCAGCAGGGAGAAGTCGGCTATCCCCGGGGTGAAGGCGTCTTCCAGACCGAGAGCAGCCAGGATGTCTCTTAGCTCACCGCTCCAGGATGCCTCAAACTTAGGGACAGCCAGGTGGAGGAACTGAGCATCCTCCCGGTCGGCCAGCAGCTGGGGCAGTTTATCTCCCTCCAATCCGTCCAGCCAGCTGTCCAGATCCCCGTCAGGCAGGAGAGCGAAGAAGCCAAGGCGCCCGTCGTCATAGGGCAGCACCACCCCCTGTACTCCGTCCCCCCGGAGGTAGGGTAAGGTGGAATTTCCCTTGTTGAGAAAATCCATAGATGTGGTGCGGCCGCCAGAGTGGGTAAAGTCCCGGGGGTGGGTGCTGTTGGGATCAAACTTGCTCTCCCAGGTATTTTTCAGGTATAGAGCGTTGACCAACACAGCGGCGGTACTCTCATCAAAGGGGTTGGAGATGATGGTGGGAATCATCTGGTTGGTGTGCTTGGACACCCAGCCGTTAAGATCTCCCACGATTCCCCGAGCAGACAGCTCACCCTGAAATACCTGGGCATCAAAAATCCCGGCGCATTTGCCGATGAAGTCCTCCCGGATTTGGCCGTCCGGGTCTACCCAAATGCTGTTGGCAATAGAACACTCAGAACTCCCGCCTAGATTCTGGTATTCCTCCATCAGTTGACGACACCGGGCGTTGAGCACGTCCATACCACTTCCGCCGGCAAGCAGGTCCTGAAATTGGCGGAGTGTCTCTTCTTCCGCACCGTTGGCGGCCATGGACAGGGCCAAAGCCACAGAAAGAGGGGAGAGGAGAACACTGTCCTGCTGAGCTTGACGGGTATTCCGGAGAAGTTCCAAACCTAGGGCTGCCAGGGCGGTATCCACAGCTTCAGCTAACTCCGGAGAGCCGTCGTAGTTAACTTCATATACCTCTGTAACACTGAGCTCCCGGGCGGCGGAGGCGGCGGTGCAGCCGGGCAAAAGCCCCAGCAGTAGGCAGACAGACAGCATAATGGAACGCATACGGTTCATAAAAATCCCTCCTTTTAAATATTGCACATAGAGACAAGAGGCAGGTAGGATCTTCCGGGCACGTGGGGGCATCTGAAAGTCTGTTCATCCACTCAGACGTAAAAAAAGAGGTGCGGTTGCGCAGCAAAAAATTATTTTTTGTATCGGCAGAGCAAAAGAAGAGGAAGCAGGTGGAAAACTTTGTGGATTTCTCTGCGATTCATCCTTGACGGAGCGCAGGGGACATGATATAATTTCAACTTGCGGTGGGAGGGGTTTTGCGGCCTGTTAACCGATGAAACACCCAAAACTGGGGGAGGAGGGCACCGAAATGCTTACAGAACTGAACACAGCCAGCGCCAACAAAGTGGTTGGAGCCAAACAGGTCAGGCGTGCCTTTCAGGACGGGAGAGTGGAGAAGCTTTTCTTGGCCCATGACGCCGACCACCGGGTGACGCAGCCGCTGGGCAAGCTGGCCGAAGAGGCGGGTGTTCCCGTCATAACGGTGCCGTCCATGAAGGAGTTGGGCACCGCCTGTGGCATTGCCGTAGGCAGTGCGGCAGCCGCTTTGCTAAAGTAATGTCCCGACACAGATGGTTTCTTTGGTTTTAGCAGAATAAGGTACACCTTATTTTGTTAAAATATATATCATGCCCCCAGGGGCAGCTTTTTGGAAAGGAGGAAACTAAATGCCTACTTTTAATCAGCTGGTACGCAAAGGACGTCAGCAGGTGACGGACAAGTCTACCTCTCCCGCCCTCCAGCACGGCCTGAACACCCTGAAGAACAAGAGCACCGATCTGCCCTCTCCCCAGAAGAGAGGTGTGTGCACTGCTGTTCGTACTTCCACCCCGAAGAAGCCGAACTCCGCTCTGCGTAAGATCGCCCGTGTTCGCCTGACCAACGGGTACGAGGTCACCGCCTATATCCCCGGCGTGGGCCACAACCTGCAGGAGCACTCCGTGGTCATGATCCGCGGCGGCCGTGTCAAGGATCTCCCCGGCGTGCGTTACCACATTATTCGCGGCACTCTGGATACCCAGGGCGTCAGCGGCCGTATGCAGGCCCGCTCCAAGTACGGTGCCAAGCGGCCCAAGGCCGGAAAGAAGTAAGATTGCTTCTTTCAGCCGTCAGGATAAAATCCTGAACCCATGAATTGCATTGTGCGTTTGCGCAAGGCAGTCCAGCCTTGCCGAGCGTTTATTCCATATATAAAATGGGTAGACCTCGGACAGGCATTACACGGAGTACTTGTTTGCTTCGAGTACCTATGATTTCTAATTTTATAAGAAGGAGGGAAGCAAAGTGCCCAGAAGAGGAAATGTACCCAAGCGGGAGGTTCTGCCCGATCCGCTTTACAACTCTGTCCTGGTTACCAAGCTCACCAACAGCATCATGCTGGATGGCAAGAAGGGCGTGGCCCAGAAGGTCGTCTACGGTGCCTTTGACATTATCAAGGAGAAGACTGGGAAGGAACCCATGGAGGTCTACACCCAGGCTCTCGAGAACATCATGCCCTCCCTGGAGGTCAAGGCCCGCCGTGTGGGCGGCGCCACCTATCAGGTGCCCATCGAAGTGCGCCCCGAGCGCCGTCAAACCCTGGGCCTGCGTTGGCTGACCAACTATGCCCGCAGCCGGGGGGAGAAAACAATGAAGGAACGTCTAGCCGGCGAGATTATGGACGCGGCCAATAACACCGGCTCCGCGGTTAAGAAGCGCGAGGACACTCACAAGATGGCCGAGTCCAACAAGGCGTTCGCCCATTACCGCTGGTAAGGCAAAAGGAGACAAAGTATGCCTAGAAAAGTTTCTTTGGAGAACACGCGCAATATTGGCATCATGGCCCACATTGACGCGGGCAAGACGACCACTACTGAGCGTATCCTCTATTATACCGGCGTGAACTATAAGATTGGCGAAACCCATGAGGGCACTGCTACCATGGACTGGATGGCCCAGGAGCAGGAGCGCGGCATTACCATCACCTCCGCCGCCACCACCTGCTACTGGCAAGGAACCAAGAACCAGTTCCCCCAGACCCGTATCAATATTATCGACACCCCGGGACATGTGGACTTCACTGTAGAGGTAGAGCGCTCCCTGCGCGTACTGGACGGTTCTGTCACTGTCATGTGCGCTAAAGGCGGCGTAGAGCCCCAGTCTGAGACTGTGTGGCGTCAGGCCGACCACTACAAGGTGCCTCGCATGATATACGTCAATAAGATGGATATCATGGGCGCCGACTTCTACAATGTTCTGAACATGATCCACGATCGCCTGAAGTGCAACGCCGTGCCCATTCAGCTTCCCATCGGATCTGAGGAGACCTTTAAGGGTATTATCGACCTGGTGGAAATGGACGCTGATGTGTACTACGACGAGATGGGCAAGGACATGCGCGTAGAGCCTATCCCTGCAGATATGATGGAGCTGGCCCAGGAGTACCGCACGAAGCTGCTGGATGCCTGCGCCGACATCGACGAGGAGATTATGATGTTGGTGCTGGAGGAGCAGGAAGTTCCCCAGGAGATGATCCGTCGGGCTATCCGTAAAGGCACCATTGAGAACCATCTGGTTCCTGTCGCCTGCGGCACCTCTTACAAGAATAAGGGTGTGCAGAAGCTGCTGGACGCCATTGTGGACTATATGCCCTCTCCTGTAGACATCCCAGCCATCAAAGGCATTAATCCCGAGACCGAGGAGGAGGACGAGCGTGCCGCAGACGACAGCGGTCCCTTCTCTGCCCTGGCTTTTAAGATTGCCACGGACCCATTCGTGGGCCGTCTGTCCTTTATCCGGGTATATTCGGGCGTGCTGAACACAGGTACCTCTGTGCTCAACTCCACGAAGAAGCAGAAGGAGCGCATTGGCCGTATCCTGCAGATGCATGCCAACCACCGGGAGGACATTGAGTGTGTCTATTCCGGCGACATTGCCGCGGTCATTGGCCTGAAGAACTCTACCACCGGCGACACTCTGTGCGACGAGAAGCACCCCATCATCCTGGAGTCCATGGAGTTTCCCGAGCCGGTTATCCGCGTGGCCATCGAGCCTAAGACCAAGGCTGGCCAGGAGAAGATGGGCATCGCCCTGATGAAGCTGGCCGAGGAGGACCCCACCTTTAAGACTTACACCGACGAGGAGACGGGGCAGACCATCATCGCCGGCATGGGCGAGTTGCACCTGGAGATCATCGTGGACCGCCTGCTGCGGGAGTACAAGGTGGAGGCCAACGTGGGTGCGCCTCAGGTTGCCTATAAGGAGACCATCAAGAAGTCGGTTGAGCAGGACACCAAGTATGCCCGCCAGTCCGGTGGCAAGGGTCAGTACGGCCATGTTAAAATCCGCGTGGAGCCCAACGAGTCCGGCAAGGGCTACGAGTTTGAAAACGCTGTGGTAGGCGGCGCTATTCCCAAAGAGTATATTCCTGCGGTTGATGCCGGTATCCAGGGCGCCATGCAGGCCGGTGTGCTGGCTGGCTACCCTGTGGTGGACGTGAAGGTCACTTTGTATGATGGCTCCTTCCACGAGGTGGACTCCTCTGAGATGGCCTTTAAAATTGCCGGTTCCATGGCCTTTAAGGAGGCTATGCGCAAAGCAGACCCCGTCCTGCTGGAGCCTATGATGAAGGTGTCCGTCATCGTCCCCGACGATTATTTGGGCAACGTCATAGGCGATCTGAACAGCCGCCGTGGCCAGATCCAGGGCCAGGAGAGCCGTCCGGGCGCCACCCAGGTGGATGCGCTGGTGCCTCTGGCCAACATGTTTGGATACGCCACCGACCTGCGCTCTTCCACCCAGGGCCGCGGCCAGTACTCCATGGAGCCCCACAGCTATGTGGAGATTCCCAAGAGCATTGCGGAGAAGATTATCGCCCAGCGAGGCCGCAGCCAGGAGTAACTTTCCCTGCGGTTTGCAGGAAAATAGGGTTGCATTTCCAGAGGGAATAGGATAAAATGTCTCTGATACGATGCAGCCCGGCAAATTAGGATAATAATTGTAATATAAGGAGGAAATCCCAATGGCTAAGGCAAAATTCGAGCGTACCAAGCCCCATGTTAACATCGGCACTATCGGTCACGTCGACCACGGCAAGACCACTCTGACCGCGGCTATCACCAAGTATTTGGCTCTTCAGGGTAAGGCCGACTACACCGATTACAGCTCCATCGATAAAGCTCCTGAGGAGCGTGAGCGCGGCATCACCATTAACACCGCCCACGTGGAGTACGAGACTGACGCTCGCCACTATGCTCACGTAGACTGCCCGGGCCACGCTGACTATATCAAGAACATGATCACTGGTGCTGCTCAGATGGACGGTGCCATCCTGGTCATTGCTGCCACCGACGGCCCCATGGCTCAGACCAAGGAGCACATCCTGCTGGCCCGTCAGGTGGGCGTGCCCGCTATCGTGGTGTTCCTGAACAAGTGCGACCAGGTGGATGACGAGGAGCTGCTGGAGCTGGTGGAGATGGAAGTCCGCGAGACTCTGGACAAGTACGAGTTCCCCGGCGACGAGATCCCCATCATCAAGGGTTCCGCTCTGAACGCCCTGGTGTCCGAGTCCCAGGATCCTAACGCTCCTGAGTATGCCTGCATTAAGGAACTGATGGACGCCGTTGACAACTATATTCCTACCCCCGCCCGTAACGATGACCTGCCCTTCCTGATGCCCGTGGAAGACGTGTTCACCATCTCCGGCCGTGGCACTGTGGCTACCGGTCGTGTGGAGCGTGGTATGGTTAAGACCGGTGAGACTGTGGAGATCGTTGGGCTGTCCGACGAGAAGAAGTCCGCCGTAGT
>CALWYD010000013.1 GCA_944385675.1 uncultured Oscillospiraceae bacterium | reverse complement strand
TGCCCGGGCCATCGTGGCTGCTGGGGGCACCAACGAGGACGTGTGCCAGGTGTCCTACGGCTACGGACTGTTCACCGGCGGCCCCGGCCTCAACGGCGGCAGCCACAAGGTGGGCTGTCTCACCATCCCCACCTCCTCAGGCAACACCCAGCGGCAGATCATGTTCATCCAGGATCTGAGCACCACCATTTTGTGCTGTACCCCCTCCTACGCCGCCTACATCGGCGAGACCATGAAGGAGATGGGGCTGACCCCTGACCAGATCCCTCTGAAGGCGGGCATCTTCGGTGCGGAGGCCTGGAGCGAGGAGATGCGCCAGGACATCCAGAATACCCTGGGCATCAAGGCCTACGACATCTACGGCCTGACTGAGCTGTCCGGCCCCGGCGTGGCCTTTGAGTGCTCTGCACAAAGTGGCATGCACATCAACGAGGACCATTTTATCCCCGAGATCATTGACCCCGAGACCGGGGAAGTCCTTCCCGAGGGGAGCAAGGGCGAGTTGGTGTTCACCTCCATTACCAAAGAGGCCTTCCCCCTGCTGCGCTACCGCACCCGGGATATCTGTATGCTCACCCGGGAGAAGTGCTCCTGCGGCCGCACCCATGTAAAGATGTGCAAGCCCATGGGACGCAGCGACGACATGCTGATTATCCGGGGCGTCAACGTATTCCCCTCCCAGATCGAGACGGTGCTGCTCAACCACGGCTATCCCGCCAACTACCAGATTATTGTGGACCGGGTGCGCTCCACAGACACCCTGGATGTGCAGGTGGAGATGACCCCCGAAATGTTCACCGACAACCTGGGCGAAATTGATCGCCGTCAGCGGGAACTGGTGGATGGGCTGCGCTCTATGTTGGGCCTGTCCGCAAAGGTCACCCTGGTGGCCCCCAAGTCCATCGTCCGCAGCGAGGGCAAGGCCGTGCGGGTCATCGACAAGCGCAAGATTTAAAAAGGAGGAAACTGGCATGAGCATCAAACAGATTTCCGTCTTTGTGGAAAACAAGCCCGGCGCCATGTATGCCATGACCGGAGTGCTGGCCCGGAACAACGTGGATCTGCGGGCCCTCTCCCTGGCCGAGACAGAGGATTTTGGCATTGTACGCATTATCGTGGATAATGTCTACGCCGCCACCACCATCCTCAAGGACGCCGGCTACGTCCACTCCGTCACTTCTGTGGTGGGAGTGGCCATTCCCGACACCCCCGGCGGATTGAACCGGGTGCTCCAGGTGCTGACCGATGAGGGTATCAACGTGGAATACATGTACGCCTTTTTGGGGGGCAAGGATGTGGACCACGCCTATATGATCTTCCGGGTCGCTGATGACGCGGCCGCTACTGCCGCCCTGGCTGCCCGGGGCATCCAGGTGGTGGAGCAGGAGGAGATGTCCTCCCTGTAATCCCCGGCCCACCGGCAAAAGAATTCCCGCTCCCGTCTGGAGCGGGAATTTTTTTGCCCTGGAAGCACAGGCCTTAAACTTTAAGAGGGCGTTGCCTTGACAACATAGGTTTACTATGATAAACTATCCCTGGAAGTTTATTAGAATAAACCAAGGGGGCGTTGCCTATGGAGAAGCTCTTTGAAGGGGAATACCGGCTGATGCAAGTGCTGTGGGACGAAGGCGGGGTGAGCTCCACCCGTCTGGTGGAGCTGTGCCGGGAGCGGTACGGCTGGAATAAGTCCACCACCTACACGGTGCTGCGCAGGCTGAAGCAGAAGGGGGCGGTACGCCATGAGCAGGCCCGGGTCACCCCCCTGCTCACCCGGAAGCAGGCGGTGCGGGCGGAGGGGGAGCAGCTGGAGAAGCTGGCGGGGGGCCTGTCCCCCTTTCTCACCGCCTTTTTAAGCGGGCGCAGGCTCACCCGGGAGGAGGCGGAGGAGCTGAAGGGCCTTATTGACCGCACCATGGGAGAGAAGTAGGAGGTGGCTGTGCCGTGATGGACGCCTGCATGGTGTGGCTTAGAACACTCTTTCTCCTGTTTGTGAATATAGGGCTGTGGCTGGGGCTGGTGATGGGGGTACTCCTCCTGCTGCGCCCGGCGGCAGTTCGTCTGCTGGCTCCGGATCAGCGGGTATTTCTCTGGGGGGTGGGCTGGGTGGTGGGATTTTTGCCTCAGGTGCTCAGATTTGCCGCCCGAATTCCTCTGCCCTTCCCCAGCTTTTCCCACCTGATGGTTTCCAGGGCGGAGGGGGGCTGCCCCCTGTTTATCCCTGAGATCCAAGGGGCGGGGGAGTATCGCCTGGCCCTGCCTGGGGGAGCGGCGGTTCCCTTTCGGGTTTCCGGGGAGCTGGTGGAGGCCCTGGGGTGGCTTGGCCTGCTGTGGCTGGCCCTGGCCTTTGCCCTTTGTATCTGCGGGGACAGGGGAATACGCCGCCTGATCCGAACGGGGGTGGAACTGGACAGGGAGCGGTATCAGCAGTTGGGAGTGGAACAGGAGGACAGGCTGGTGGTCCGTCTGTGTCCCAACCTGCCCACCAGCTTCGTCATCCGCAGGGGGAGAAGGCACGAGATTGCCCTGCAGCGGGAGCTGACCCCGGAGCAGCTTCGGCTGGTGTTTCTCCACGAGCGGGAACACGTGCGCCGCCGCGACCCCTGCCTTCAGGGGCTGGCGGTGGCGGCGCTGAGTCTCTATTTCTGGAACCCTGTGCTGTGGCTGGCCTACCACTTCACCCGGCGGGACATGGAGCTGGCCTGTGACCGGCGGGTACTGGAGCAGCTGGACGCGGGGGAGCGCCGGGCCTATGCCCACACGCTGGTGGAGCTGGCCTGTGACCGGCCGCTGTGGGGCGGTCTGACCACCTTCGGGGAGTGTGACGCCGCCCTGCGGGTCAAGGCGGCCGCCCGGTGGAGGCCGGAGGAGACGGGGGGCCGGAGGGCCGGGTACGGACTGGGCTGGGCGGCTGCGGCGGTGCTGGCGGCCTTTCTGGTGCTGGGGGGCCCCTATGACAGGGCGCTGACGGCGGATCTGGCGGCCGACCTGGCGGAGGGGGGCGGCTGGGCCTGTCTGGGCAGGGAGCTGGAGACAAGACAGATTGTCCCGGACGGGGAGGAACCCCTGTGGGTGGGAGGGGACAGCACCTATGTATGGGTCTGTCTCCGGGACGAGGCGGGGGGCTGGTGGAAGGCCCTCTGCCTGCGCAGGCCCCACCACGGCTATCTGGATTTCCATTTTGGGGCCATCCAGGGGATTCCCGCGCTGACAGACTGCCAACCTGTTGCGGGAGAGGAGAGATAAATACGCCCCGGGAACTGAGGTTCCCGGGGCGTACGGTCACTCTGAGGGGAATTTCTCCGCCTTCCGCTGGGCCAGGTGGGCCACCATGGCCCGGTCGAAGGACAGGCAGCAGCCCAGGGGGTCAATGACAAAGCCTGCCCCCCGGCTGTCCCGCAGAATCATGGTGGCGTAATCCGGAAAGGTGAGCAGCAGGGTCTGCTGATTTTTGGGGCCGCACAGCTTACGCAGCTCTTCCCAGCTGGTGAAGGCGGGAAAGAAGGGCTGGCCCTGCTGGTTGGGCAGCAGCTGGAACTGGACGGTGGTGCCCTCCGCCCCGGTGTCTGCCCCCTCCTCCGGGGGAAAGAGGGTCACCGGTGCCAGAAAACGGGCGGAGGAGATGACCAGGTCCAAAACCGCCTCCCGGCTGGGGCGGCTGTTCTCCCGGCCCATCCGCTCCACCGCCGTCAGCAGCTGCCGGTTGTCGAATTCGCTTGTGTACTCCATGGGGCGCCTCCAAAGTAAGATTTTTTCCATTTTACCTCCTCTAACCACCCTTTCGCAAGGGGGAGACAATTCTGTCTGGACAAAGGGGGCCAGGCGTGGTAAAATACGTGTTGACGAGTTTATACCATCTCGTCCAAGCGGGAAAGGTGACAGAAACGCCCCCTTTCCCGTTCGTTCGGCCTACGGGCCGTTCTCTAAACAAAAAATGGAGGTTTTTTTATGTCCAAATTTACTACCCGCGATGTGACCTTTGCCGCCATTTTAGCGGCGGTGTATGCCGTCTTGACCGTGACGCTGCCCATTCCCCAGTACGCAGGTGTCCAGGCCCGCCTGTCCGAGGCGCTCACCGTGCTGCCCTTTTTCTTCCCTGCCGCCACGCCGGGGCTGGTGGTGGGCTGCTTTATCGCCAATCTCTTCTCCCCCTATTCCCTGGATATTATTTTCGGAACCGCTGCTACCCTCTTTGCCTGTCTGCTGACTCAGCGGATGCCCAGCCGGTGGTTGGCCCCCCTGCCCCCGGTGCTGTGCAACGCCGTCATCGTAGGGGCGGAGTGCGCCTGGTATCAGGCGGGGGGCTTTGGCCCCGCTTTCTGGCCGGCCTATGCCTTCAACGCTTTTACCGTGGGCTTTGGAGAGCTACTGGCCTGCTATGTGCTTGGCTCTGTGCTGATCCGGGCACTGCCCCGCATTTCCTTCTTCCGCGCCTACATTTCCCAGCGGCGCCTGGAGCAGCTGGCTCAAGGCTAATCCCCATAGCCCTATATTCCCCGCCGGATGGATGACTGTCCGGCGCATTTTTTACCCATAAAAGGGGAAATACTTCCTGTGTTTACAAATTGGATACAATTTATTCACATACTGCCATAGAATTTACGGGACCTGAGGCTATACTTAAGTTGAAATAAAGATTAACCCCTTAACAAAAAGCTTTGCCCGGGGTGCCTGGTACGAGAGGAAGGATTTGTGTGCAGGAAGTAAAACAACCCTCGAAAAAACCCCTCATTTTTTATTACCTGATAGCCATGCTGATTTTGATGGTGCTGAATATGACCTTCTTTCCCGCCATTCTGGAAAAGCAGGTGAAGGAGGTCAGCTACACGGACTTCATGTCCATGACCTACGAGAACAACATCGGCCTGGTGCAGATTGAAGGAGAAGAAATTACCTTCACCGACAAGGCCCAGGAGAACGTCTATCAGACGGTGGCCATTGACAGCGATACTGAACTGGTCCAGCGGGTGTATGACCACGGCGGGGAGCTTAACCGCATTGACACCCAGCCCGGCCTGATTACCTCTATTCTGGTGGGGTGGGTGCTCCCCCTGCTGCCCTTCCTGCTCATTGGATGGCTGCTCCGGCGGCGGATGCAGAAAGCCATGGGCGGCGGGGACGGCATGATGTTCGGTATGGGGGGAGGCTCAGGGGCCAGAATGTATGTGCCCTCCTCCACCGGCATTCGCTTCTCCGACGTGGCAGGGGAAGAGGAGGCCAAGGAGCTGCTGGGGGAGATCGTGGACTTTCTCCACGACCCGGAGAAGTACCGCCGCATCGGCGCCCGGCTGCCCAAGGGCGCTCTGCTGGTGGGACCTCCGGGTACGGGCAAGACGCTGCTGGCCAAGGCAGTGGCCGGCGAGGCCAACGTGCCCTTCTTCTCCATTGCCGGCAGCGAGTTTGTAGAAATGTTCGTGGGCCGTGGAGCAGCCAAGGTGCGTGATCTCTTCAAACAGGCCAATGAGAAGGCCCCCTGTATTGTATTCATCGACGAAATCGACACCATCGGCAAAAAGCGGGACGGCCAGCTGGCGGGCAACGATGAGCGGGAGCAGACTCTGAACCAGCTGCTCACCGAGATGGACGGCTTTGACGGCTCCAAGGGCGTGGTGGTGCTGGCGGCTACCAACCGCCCCGACTCCTTGGATCCGGCTCTGCTGCGTCCCGGCCGGTTTGACCGGCGCATCCCAGTGGAGCTGCCCGATCTCCAGGGGCGCATTGATATTTTGAAGGTGCATGCCAAGAAGATTCGCCTGGCGGAGGATGTAGACTTTCAGGCGGTGGCCAAGACTGCGGCCGGGGCCTCCGGCGCGGAGCTGGCCAATATCGTCAACGAGGCCGCCCTGCGGGCGGTGCGCTCTGGTCGGCAGTACGCTACCCAGGAGGATCTGCAGGAGAGCGTAGAGGTGGTCATAGCTGGCTACCAGAAGAAGAGCCGGGTGCTCTCCGACCAGGAGAAGAAGATTGTGGCTTACCACGAGACAGGCCACGCCCTGGTGGCCGCCATGCAGTCCCACTCCGCCCCGGTGCAGAAGATCACCATTATTCCCCGTACCTCCGGCGCCCTGGGCTACACCCTCCAGGTGGACGAAGGGGACCACTTCCTCATGTCCAAGGAGGAGCTTTTAAACAAAATTGCCACTTATACCGGCGGCCGGGCTGCCGAGGAGCTGGTGTTCCATTCCATTACCACGGGGGCATCCAATGACATTGAGCAGGCCACCAAGCTGGCCCGGGCCATGGTGACCCGCTACGGTATGAGTGAGGAATTCGGGTTTGTGGCCTTTGAGACCATGACTAACCAGTACCTGGGGGGCGATACCGCCCTGGCCTGCTCACCGGAGACCCAGGCCCGGGTGGATGAGCGGGTGACTGAGCTGGTGACCGGCCAGTATGAGAAGGCAATGAAGATTCTCAAGGAGAACGAGGACAAACTCCACCGGCTGGCCCAGTACCTCTATGTTCATGAGACCATCACAGGCCAGGAGTTTATGAACCTCCTGGAGCAGGATGCGCCCTCGGGAACAGTTTCCCCTTGACGGCGGGGAAAAAACGCGCTAAGATAGTGCCAGCAAGCAGGGGAGCCCGCGGCAGCGGGCTGAGAGGAGGCCGGAGGCCTCGACCCTTCTACCTGATGTGGGTTATGCCGCCGTAGGAAGCTGTGCTGGATAGGACGGAAATTGCGGGGCGGCCCAGATTGGGCCGCCCCGCTTTCAAATTTTCTCTCCAATTTTCGGGAAGGAGGGAGGAGAAAACCCAAATAGGCACCCCGGCCCCGGGCCGGGAGCGGGCAGAGGGGGAGCGCCCTGTGTCCGGGCCGAACAAGCAGCGATGGGAAGCCGTGTTCCGGCGTGAGAGGAGGCCAGTAAGCCTCGACCGAACTCTGGGGAGGGGTGTGAGCCAGCCCCGGGGATCCTGTATGCGGCTTTAGGCCGCCGGAGGGGAGTCGCTGCCCTGTGACGCGGTTTTCCCCGCCTTTTCGGAAAGGAGTCAGTAAAAATGAAACAGAGCAACCTGAGAAAGCTGGCCGCTGCGGGCCTGTTGTGCGCAGTGGCAGTGGTGGGAAGCGTGTTTATTGTCTTCCCCGTCCTGGGCAGCAAGTGCGCCCCGGTGCAGCACATGGTCAACGTCCTGTGTGCCGTCTGTCTGGGCCCCTGGTATGGGGTGGGGGTGGCCTTCTGCGCCAGCGTGCTGCGCAACCTTCTGGGCAGCGGCAGCGTGCTGGCCTTCCCGGGCAGCATGTGCGGGGCCCTGCTGTGCGGGCTGGTGTTCTGGAGAACCCGGAACCTGCCCGCCACCCTGGCCGCCGAGGTGCTGGGTACCGGGGTGATAGGGGGGCTGGCCGCTTACCCCCTGGCCCTGGCTTTTCTGCCTGAAGCAGCGGCGGGAGTGGGATTTGCCGGGTATGTGGTGCCCTTCCTCATCTCTACCGTGGCCGGATCTGTCCTGGCCGGTATCCTGGTGGCCGCTCTGCGCCGCTCCGGTGCCCTGCAGGCCATGACCGCCTCCCTGGAGTCAGCGCGATAACGCGATAATAAGAAGAGGCGCCCGCTGAGCAAGCGGGCGCTTTTTTCATGGGGCGGTCAGTTGTCCTCCCCCTCCAGGAAGTAGGAGGCCTCCATGTCGGCGGTGGCCAGGGCGAAGGCCAGGGGGTACTTCTGGAAGGCCTGGCCCACGGTGCGGGCGTCCTCCGGGCCGGAGAAGCCCATGTGCCAGCGGATGGCCATGGCCTCCTCCCGGGTCAGGCGGAGAAAGCCGTTGGCGATGTAGACACTCTTCTCCCCGTGGCCGTAGGGCAGGGGGTCGTCGAAGGTGTAGGAGGGCACCTTCTCCCACTGGCCGGTGGCGTCGTTTTTCACGTTGCGGAAGCTTTTCTTGTAGCAGCCCACCTTGCACAGGTCGTGGAGCAGGGCCACGATGGCCACCGTCTCCGGACTGTACTCCAGGCCGTACAGCTCTTGAACCCGCTCCCGCTGGAGATAGTCCACCAGGCAGTGGTACACGTTCAGACTGTGCTCGCACAGCCCGCCCTCGTAAGCGCCGTGGTAGCGGGCGGAGGCGGGGGCGGTGAAGAAGTCGCTCTTGTGCTCCAGATAGTCCAGCAGCTTGTCTGCCCCATCCCGGGTGATGTTCTCCTTGAAAAGCTCAATAAATTCCTCTTTGCAGGACATGATATCCCTCCATATGCCCACCCGTGGAAAAAGACCGGTGGTCTGCCCGCCGGGGCGGCTTTGTTAGGAACAGTGTACCATGTCCGGGGGAGGAGCGCAACCAGAAGCGGGAAAAATCGCCCCTTTCCAACCCGGACGGGCTGTGGTACAATAAGGGGGCGATTCAGCGGCGACAGGAGGATTTGGCCATGAGCTACGCCGACCAGGTATTCATTCAAAATTGCAGGGAGATTCTCTCCAAGGGCGTCTGGGACACTGACCGGCCCGTACGTCCCCGGTGGGAGGACGGCTCCCCCGCCCACACCATCAAGCTCTTCGGAGTGGTCAACCGCTACGACCTGAAAAAGGAGTTTCCCATTCTCACGGTGCGCAGGCAGTACCTGAAGTCGGCGGTGGACGAGCTTTTGTGGATCTGGCAGAAGAAGTCCAACAACGTCCGGGACCTGGGCAGCCACGTGTGGGATGCCTGGGCGGACGAGAACGGATCCATCGGCAAGGCCTACGGCTACCAGCTGGGGGTGAAGCACCACTACCCCCAGGGGGACATGGATCAGGTGGATAAGGTGATCTGGGATCTGAAGCACGACCCCGGCTCCCGGCGCATCCTTACCAGCCTCTATAACCACCACGACCTGAGCGAAATGGCCCTCTACCCCTGCGCCTACTCCATGACCTTCAACGTCAGCGGCAATACCCTCAACGGCATTTTGAACCAGCGCTCCCAGGACATGCTCACCGCCAACGGCTGGAATGTGATGCAGTACGCCGTACTGCTGCACATGATGGCCCGGGTGGCCGGCCTGGAGGCGGGGGAGCTGGTCCACGTCATTGCCGACTGCCACATCTACGACCGCCATGTCCCCGTGGTGGAGCGGCTGCTGGAGCGGGAGCCCTACCCCGCCCCCAAATTCACCCTGGATCCGGCGGTCACGGACTTCTACGCCTTCACCAAGGACAGCGTGAAGCTGGAGGGCTACCAGGCCCACCCCCTGGACGAGAAGATCCCTGTGGCGGTGTGAGAGAGGCGGAGGAGAGGACATGAACGTAATTGTGGCGGTGGACGAGCACTGGGCCATTGGCAAAGACGGGGATCAGCTGGTCTACATTCCGGAGGATCTGAAGCGCTTTAAGGCCCTGACCATGGGCCACCCCCTGATTCTGGGCCGCAAGACCATGGCCACCTTTCCCGGAGGCCGGCCCCTGAAGGGGCGGCGCAACCTGATTTTGTCCCGCAGCCCGGACTTTGCCCCGGAGGGGGGGGAGGTGTACCACACCATGGAGGAGCTGCTGGCCCGGGCCCCGGAGGACGCCTTTGTCATCGGTGGGGAGTCGGTGTACCGCGCCCTGCTGAACCGGTGTGACACCGCCTATGTGACCAAGATCGGGCGCAGTTTCCCTGCCGACTGCTGGTTCCCGAACCTGGACGAGAACCCGGCCTGGCGGGCGGAGGAAATCTCGGCGCCCATGGAGCATGAAGGCCTTCCTTACCGCTATGTGACCTACCGCCGGGTCAGATAAGAAAACAGACGCGCCGCCGGTATGTTCCGGCGGCGCGTTTTTCTTTGAATCAGGCGGCCAGGTCTCCCTCCGCCCCCAGAATGTTGTGGCAGTGTTCCAGGGCCTTCTGGAGCTTTCCGTAGGCGGAGGCGTCCACCAGGGTGCTCTCCCCGGCCTCATACTCTTCCATGGCCTCATGGATATTCAGCAGGTAGCGCCGCTCCCCGGCGGGGGCGCTGTCCCGGTGAATCATGTAGTAGGGGACGTAGCCCACCCGGGTCAGGGCGGTCTCCCCGGTGGCGGGATCCTTGGTCAGCTCCAGCTCCAGAATGGCAGTGGTCATGGTGGCGGGGGCGGGGTCGTACTGGTTGGAGATGAAGTTGCCCAGGGAGTAACACACAAAGCCCTCCCGCTCCTGGCCGTCCCAGCCCTGGGCGGTGATGGTCTCATAGGGCTGGAGCACATGGGGGTGCCCCCCCAGCACCAGGTCGGCCCCCTGGCCCACCAGGAATTCCGCCAGGGAGGTCTGGTGGCTGTTGGGGGCGTTCTGATACTCGATACCCCAGTGGATCATCACGGCAATGAGGTCGGTATCCAGGGCCCGGGCGGCGGCTAGGTCGGACTGCAGCAGTTCATAGTTGGGATTTTCCAGGGTGGTGTAGTAGTCCAGGTTGAAGAGGTTCACGGCGTACATCTTGTCCGAGTCCAGCCGGAAGCCGTTGAGGCCGTATGTATAGGACAAAAAGGCCACGGAGATGCCCCCCACGTCGGCCACATAGATGCCGTGGTTGGCGTCCCGCTCCTCCTGGGAGCGGTAGGTGCCCACGTGGGCCAGCCCCGCCTCATCCAGCACGTCCAGGGTGCGGTAGATGCCGTCCAGACCCTTGTCCCGGCTGTGGTTGTTGGCGGTGGACAGCAGGTCGAAGCCCGCCTCCTTCGCATCGTAGGCCAGAGCGTCCGGGGAGTTGAAGGCGGGGTAGCCGGAGTAGTTGGGCCCTCCGGCCAGGGTGGTCTCCAGGTTGGCCACGGCGTAGTCGGCCCCCTCCAGCTGTTGGGCGGCGAACTGGAGCATATGGCTGTAGTCATACTCCCCCGTCTGGGCCACATAGGCGTCCTTGATGAGAGGCATGTGGCTCATCACATCCCCGGCCACCATCAGCCGGGCCACCACCGGCTCTGGTTCGGGTTCCGGGTCGGGCAGGGGCTGGGGATCTGGCTGGGACTGGGCGGCGGAGGACTGGCCGGCTTGGCCGGACTGGGCGTCCCCGGAGGCGGGGGCGCAGCCGGGCAGCAGCAGGCACAGGGCCAGGGCCAGGGCAAGAAATTTTTTCACAGGTCTGTGCTCCGTTTCCGTCAAAGAAAATTTTCGAAGGATCTCGTCCCGGGAGGACGAAACCTGTCGAAGCAGGTCTGACACCCTCTATTATAGCCGCCGCCGGGAAAAAAGTAAAGCGGCCTCACGGTTGACAAGGGCGGCCGTATCCCGTAATATTTGAGTACAGTGAAATAGTACTCCAAGTGCCCCGCCGGGCGGAGGGCCCGGCAGGGAGAATAGGAAACCGGGTGAGAGGCCCGGACGGTACCGCCGCTGTGAGCGGAGGGCAGGGCGCCCAGGGCGAAAGCCGGCCATTGGGGGGACCTGAGAAGGCGAGGCGCCCCCGGACCCCGGAAGGGGTCCCCTCCGTCAGTCAGAAGACCTGCTTGGAGCCCGGCCCCGCCCCGGATGGGGGCAGGGGCCCCTTTGAGCGCGCGGGAAACGGCCGCGGCGGCACCTGCCGCCGCGGCCGCCGTCTTTGAAGAGAGGAGCTTTCTGCCATGAAACAAGTTGTCCGCACCCTGTCCGCCCTGGCTCTGGCCGCCGTTTTGACACTGCCGGCGTCCGCCCTGGGGGCGGGCGGGAAGGAGGAGGCCCTGGCCCGGGCGGGGGACTATGTGGCCGCCGCCGTCCCCAGTCCCCAGGTGGCCTCTGCCGGAGGGGAGTGGGCAGTCATCGGCCTGGCCCGGGCCGGCCGGCTGGGACAGGGGCAGAGGGAGGCCTACCTGTCCGCCCTGACCGGGACGCTGGAGGAACAGCAGGGGGTGCTGTCCCGGCGGAAGTACTCCGAGTACGCCAGGGTGGTGCTGGCCCTGTCCGCCCTGGGGGAGGATCCCCGGGCGGTGGCGGGCTATGACCTGATTGCCCCCCTCCTGGACGGTGACCAGGTGGAAAAACAGGGGATCAACGGGCCTATCTTTGCCCTGCTGGCCCTGGACAGTGGGGACTACGGGGAAGGGGAGACCAAAGCCCGCTACCTGGAAGACATCCTGAAAGCCCAGCTGCCCGACGGGGGCTGGGCCCTGTCCGGGGAGCGGTCTGACCCGGATGTCACCGCCCAGGCCCTCCAGGCCCTGGCCCCCTATGGGGACGGAGAGGCCTCCCGGGCGGTGGAGCGGGGAATATCCTGCCTGGAGAGGCTGTGGGAGGAGGGGGGCTTTCTCACCTCGGAGAGCTGTGCCCAGGCCCTCATCGCCTGTGCCGTCCTGGGCCGCCCGGCCCCGGAGGGGATGGCGGAGGAGCTGCTGTCCTACCAGCTGGCTGAGGGGGGCTTTGCCCACCTGGCAGGGGGGAAGAGTGACCTGATGGCCAGCGAACAGGCCCTGTGCGCCCTGTGTGCCTTGGCGCGGGCGGAGCGGGGGCTGCCCGCCCTGTACGATATGGCGCAGACGGACCCGGAGCCCCTGGCCCTGCTGCTGGCCGCCCGGGTGGCCGTGCCCGGGCCCCATCCCCTGGCTCAGGCGGGCTGACCGGACCCGGAGGAGGGAACTGAAATGAAGAGACGAACAGCTGTCATTGCCGCTGCCCTGGTGCTGGCCCTGCTGGCCGCCGCCTACTGGTACGGGGGAGACGCCCCCGGGCTGCAGGGGTGGGGCGTGGGGGAAGCCTCCTCCCAGACGGGGAACGGCTCAGAGGGCGGGCCGGAGGAGGACGCCTCCGCGCCTGAGGCGCCCTCCCCGTGGGAAGAACGCCCTGACCCTGAGAATGTCCCGACCCAGAGCGCACCCGACCCCCAGGATCCTGAGACGCCCCAGTCCTCTTCCGCCTCCGGCGGGACGCAGCCGGAGGGCGATAACGCCGCCAGCAGCCAGAGTAACCCGGCCCAGCCCGCCGATGACCCGGAACCCGTCCCGCCTCAGCAGGCCCAGGAGGGGGAGGAGGGGCAGGCGGAGCAGGAGGCCAACTGCCGCATCTCCATCCGCTGTGCCACGGTGCTGAATCACCTGGACTGGCTGGATCCGGACAAGGTGGAGCTCATTCCCGCCGACGGCGTCCTGCTGGGGGAGCGGGAGGTGGAGTTGGAGGAGGGGGAGAGCGCTTTTTCCCTGCTGCAGCGGGTGACCCGGGCGGAGGGCATCCACCTGGAGGCCAGCTTCACCCCGGGCACCGGCTCTGCCTATGTGGAGGGCATCGGGAACCTCTATGAGTTTGACTGCGGGCAGCAGTCGGGCTGGCTCTACCTGGTCAACGGCGTCTCCCCCGGCTGCAGCTGCTCGGAGTACCTCCTTCAGCCCGGGGACCGGGTGGAGTGGGCTTATACCTGTAACATGGGGGCGGACGTGGGCGCCGCTTCGGTGGGGGGGTGAGGGCAGTGGGCAGTACCTTTTCCCGCTGCCACCCGGCGGTACCCGCCCTGTGGTTTGCCCTGGTGCTGGCCTTCACGGTCACCACCTTCCACCCCCTGCTTCTGGGAACGGCGTTGGGGTGCTGCTGGTTATGGTGGGGCCGCCTGGGGGGGCGTCCCCATCCCGGCCGGCTGCTGACTCTGGCTCTGGTGGCCGCCCTGCTTAACCCCCTGTTCAGCCACGGGGGAGTGACGGTGCTGTCCTATTTCCCAAACGGCAACCCCCTGACCCTGGAATCCGTGCTCTACGGCCTGGGGGCAGGGCTGATGCTGCTGTCTGCCCTGGCCTGCCTGGGGTGCATGTCCCGGGTGATGACGGCGGATAGGTGGATGTGTCTTTTAGGTAAGGGCGCTCCCACCCTGGCCCTGCTGCTGTCCATGACCCTGGGGGCCGTCCCCCGGCTGCGGGCCCGGTGGGTGCAGGTGGGGCAGGCCCAGCGGCAGGTGGGCCGGCTGGGTCGGAGGCGGATAGAGCGGGCCCGGCTGGCCCTGCGCCGGCTGGGAGTGGTACTTTCCTGGTCCCTGGAGGGGGCCATGGTACGGGCCGACTCCATGGAGGCCCGAGGGTACGGCCTGCCGGGCCGGGTGAGCTATACCACCTACCGCCTGACGGCACAGGACAGGGGCCTGCTGGCCTTCCTTGCCTGTGCCGGGGGCTATCTGCTGGTGATGGCGGCCGCCGGGGCCCTGTCCTGGCGGTACTACCCCAGCCTTAGGTGGAGCGGCGCCAGCCTGTGGCTGCTGTCCGCCCTGGCCGACTGGCTGTGCCTGTGCGGCCTGCCCCTGTATCTGGAGTGGAAGGAGGAGGGAGAATGGAACAGCTCCGGCTGGAAAACCTGACCTTTTTTTACCCGGGGCAGCCCACCCCCGCCCTGGATGGGGTGTGCCTGGCGGTGGAGCAGGGGGAGTTTTTTACCCTGTGTGGTCCCTCGGGCAGCGGAAAGAGCACCCTGCTGCGTCTGCTCAAGCCCTCCCTGGCTCCCCACGGAAGGCTGGAGGGGCAGGCGCTCTTTCAAGGTCGTCCTGCGTCCCGGATGGACAAGCGGGGGCAGGCGGAAGAGCTGGGGTTCGTCTTTCAGGATCCGGAGGAGCAGATTGTCACCGACAAGGTGTGGCATGAGCTGGCCTTCGGCCTGGAAAGTCTGGGGCTGGAGCAGGAGACGATACGGACCAGGGTGGCGGAGACTGCCTCTTTTTTTGGGCTGGAAGGCTGGTTCCATCGGGACATCGCCTCTCTATCCGGGGGACAGAAGCAGCTTTTGAACCTTGCCGCGGTGATGACCCTGCGGCCCCGGGTGCTGCTGCTGGACGAGCCCACCAGCCAGCTGGATCCCATTGCCGCCCAGGGCTTTCTGGACTGTCTGGCCCGGGTGAACCGGGAGCTGGGGGTCACCGTTTTGCTCTCAGAGCACCGGCTGGAGGAGGCATTGCCCCTCTCCCACCGCTGCGGTGTGCTGGACAGGGGGCGGCTTGTGGTGTGTGCCCCGCCCCCACAGGCGGCCCAGGCCCTGCGGGACATGGGCCACCCCATGTGGGGGGCCATGCCCACCCCCGCCCGGGTGTGGGGAGCGTGCGGAGAAACTGGGCCCTGCCCCATTACTGTGGGGGAGGGGCGGCGCTGGCTGGAGGAGCGAACCCGGAGCCGGCCTCTGATACCCGCCCCTGTTCCGGAGCCTTTTCCTGAGAGGGAGGCGGCCCTGGAGGCCCGGGAGGTGTGGTTTAGTTACCCGGGACAGGAGACCCCGGTGCTGCGGGACTTGTCCCTGACGGTGCCCCGGGGGGCCCTGTACGCCCTGATGGGGGGCAACGGAGCAGGGAAATCCACCCTGCTGGCCCTCTTGGCCCGCCAGGCCCGTCCCCGGCGGGGAGAGCTGGAACTGTTGGGGCGCCCCCTGGATGGATGGGGGGAGGAGGAGCTCTTTCAGAAAGGGCTGGCCCTGCTGCCCCAGGACCCAAGGGCCCTGTTTGTAGGTCGGACGGTGGAGGAGGATCTGAAGGATCTGGCCCCTGCCCCCCAGATCCTGGCCCAAACCGTCCGTATGTGCCGACTGGAGGGTCTGCTGGAGCGACACCCTTATGACCTGTCCGGAGGGGAGCGGCAGCGGGCCGCACTGGCTAAGGTGCTGCTCACCCAACCCCGGGTGCTGCTGCTGGACGAGCCCACCAAGGGGATGGACTGGCCCTCCCGGGAGGAACTGGCCGCCATACTCTGCGCCCTGTGCCGGGAGGGGGTCACCGTCCTTATGGTCAGCCACGATCTGGAATTCTGCGCCGCCTACGCCACCCACTGCGCCCTGCTCTTTGACGGGGCAATTACCGCCTCAGGCCGGCCCCAGGACTTCTTTGCCCAAAACCGGTTTTACACCACTGCCACCTGCCGCATGGCCGGAGGGCTGGTCCCGGGGGCGGTGACCCCCGGGGCCCTCATTACCGCCTGCGGCGGGGAAGAGCCGCACTGCCCCCCGGCTGCTCACCCCGTTTTCCAGGCTGTGCCCGGCTTGGAGGAGAAGCCCTCTGCCCGGGCCCAAGGCGCCCTTTCACACGAGAAGGGGCGGAAGAATCCCTTTCGGTTTGGGGCAGGGCTGGGTGTTGCTCTGGTGCTGGGCTGTCTGGCAGCGGGGATGTTGGCCTGGCGCGGGTGGCCGGTACTGGCCGGGCTGGCGGCGGGGGACTGGCTGCCCTCCCTGCTGTGGCTGGGTGCCGCAGCAGGAGGCCTGCGTCTTCTGGGGGTGGGCGGAAGGTTTCGTTTTTCCCCGCCTCCTCCCCGAAATAAGGGCAGGAGAGGGTGGCTGACCGGTCTGTGGCTGCTGGTGCTGTGCCCGGCTACCCTGCTGGCTGGGGTGTTTCTGCTCCAGGATCGGAAGTACTACTTTATCTCCCTGCTGGTGCTGCTGGAGGCTCTGGCACCTGTGCTGCTGGACTTTGAGCGCAGCAGCCCCCCTGCCCGGCAGCTGGCTCTTTTGTCCGTCCTGGCCGCCCTGGGGGTGGCCGGCCGGGGCGCCTTCTTCATGCTGCCCCAGTTTAAGCCGGTGGCTGCCCTGGTCATTGTCACGGGGGTGGCCCTGGGGGGGCAGAGCGGCTTTCTGGTGGGGGCGGCAGCCATGCTGGTGTCCAATTTCTTCTATGTCCAGGGGGCCTGGACTCCCTGGCAGATGGCGGCTGCCGGCCTTGTGGGCCTGGTGGCCGGCTGGCTTGCTCCCTGGGTGGGGCGCAACCGCCTGACCCTGTGCGCCTACGGCTTTGTATCTGTCCTTGTGCTCTACGGCGGGCTTTTAAATACCGCCTCCCTGCTTATGTTCCAGCCCAATCCCACCTGGGAGATGCTGGTGGCGTCTCTGGTCATGGGCTTTCCCATGGATCTGGTTCACGCCGGGGCCACCGTCTTCTTCCTGTGGGCGGCGGGCCCCTCCCTGCTGGAGCAGCTGGAGCGGGTTAAAAGAAAGTACGGCCTTTCCGGCCCGGACTAAGGGAAAAAGATAACGCCGCGCTCCCCCAGGGGAGCGCGGCGTTTGAACCGTAGTTGTTTAGGATAGGAGCCTCTCTTAGAAGATGCCCTGCGCCATCATGGCGTCAGCCACCTTCTGGAAGCCCATGATGTTGGCGCCGGCCACCAGGTCATAGCCCAGGCCGTAGCGCTCGGCGGCGGCCACGGAGGAGTGGTAGATGTTCTTCATGATGTTGTGCAGCTTCTCGTCCACTTCCTCAGCGGTCCAGTACAGCCGCTCGGCATTCTGGGCCATCTCCAGCTCGGAGACGGACACGCCGCCGGCATTGACGGCCTTGGAGGGAGCCACCACCATGTGCTTCTGGCCCTTCAAAAATTCCAGAGCGTCGTTGGTGGTGGGCATGTTGGCCACCTCGATGTAGTACTTCACGCCGGACTCGGCGATCTTCTTGGCCCACTCCAGGTTGACGTCATTCTGGGTAGCGGCGGGCATGTAGATATCTACGTCCTTCACGCCCCAGCACTTCTGGCCGGGCACGAACTCGCAGCCGAACTTGTCCGCATAGGGCTTGCAGTGCATGGGCTCCTTGGCGCGCATCTCCAGGATGTAGTTGAGCTTCTCTTCGGTGCACACGCCGTCGGGATCATGGATGTAGCCGTCGGGGCCGGCAAAGTAGGTGACCTTGGCGCCCAGCTCGGTGGCCTTCTTCATGATGCCCCAGCCCACGTTGCCGTAGCCGGACATGGCGATGCGCTTCCCCTTGATCTCCTGGCCGTCATGCTTCAGGGCCTCTACCAGATAGTAGACAGCGCCGTAGCCGGTGGCCTCGGGACGGAGGATGGAACCGCCGGTGCACACGGCCTTGCCGGACAAAGCGCCCATCTCGGCGGCGCCCACGATGCGGCGGTACTGGCCGTACATATAGCCGATCTCACGGCCGCCGCAGCCCAGGTCGCCGGCGGGGCAGTCGATGTCCTGGCCGATGTGGCGGTGCAGCTCAGTGATAAAGGCCTGGCAGAAGCGCATAACCTCGGCGTCGCTGCGGCCCCGGGGGTCAAAGTCAGAGCCGCCCTTTGCGCCGCCAATGGGCAGGCCGGTCATGGCGTCCTTAAACACCTGCTCAAAGCCCAAAAACTTGATGATGGACAGGTTGACGGAGGGGTCAAAGCGGATACCGCCCTTGTAGGGGCCCAGGGCCGCGTTGTACTGCACACGGTAGCCGCGGTTGACATGCCACTCGTGGTTGTCATCCTCCCAGGTCACCCGAAATTCCACAGTCCGCTCCGGCTCTACCATCCGCTCCAGCAGGGCGGCTTTCTCATACTCGGGATGGGCGTTGATGACAGGCTCCAGGGAGCTCAGAACCTCCTCCACAGTCTGGAGAAACTCGGGCTCGTTGGCATTTTTCGCTCTGGTATCGGCGAGGACGCGCTCAATGTACTTGTTCATGATGACATTCCTCCTAATTAATCCTTTCCTATGTGACGGATTTCCTGCATTTACTGAGTTCAGGTTTTTTTAGAGAAAAAAACAGTCCATTCTTCCCTTCTTATGGATAGCATACCATAAATTTCAAAAGAGTAAAGCACAAATTTTGTGGAGGTTACCACAACCAAATGACTGTGGCATAAAGAATCCGTCACTTTGCCAAATAAGTAAACAGAAAAAAACAGCCCTTCCGACAAAAAAGAAGAGCTGTTTTTGTGTAAAATGCAAGTTTTCAGTCAAAAGCCAGGCCCAGATAAGCAGTGGAGGTCCAGTCCCAGTTCTGTTCCAGCCGGGGGTCCAGCCATTTGAGCATGCCGAAGGGGATGTTCCCCCGGGGAACGCGGTATGTGCCCCTCCAGGCGGGCAGCAGCCGGGGAAGCCATTCCAGAAGGGCACTCTCCGCCCCGGGCTGGTCGGACAGCAGCTCCTTGACCAGCAGGGAGCTGTCTTCCATCCCCTCGGCACACACCAGGGTTCGGCCCCAGGGGGTGTGGGCGGCGTACAGGCCTCCGCCGGGGGTCAGGGCGCAGGCCCCGGCCTGGCAGGCCAGGGCCTCCCGGTCCAGAACAATGTGGGGCAGGGGGGACAAAAGCTCCTCCCGCAGGGCGGCGTAGTCCTCCGGGGAGAGGGGTTCCAGGGAAAAGGGGGGCGTCCCCTCCGGGGCGCGGAGGGGGTGAGACTCCCGCTGTGTGTGGACAAAGCACTCCCGAAAGCCGTGGGCGGCGAAGAAGTTATGCAGGGAGGGCTGGGCGGGGACGGTAGTCACCGCCGGAATGCCCAGGGCACGGAAGTAATTGTCGGCCCAGGCCTGAAGCTGGCCGGACAGGCCCCGGCCCCGCGCATGGGGGTGGGTGGCTACAGCGTAAAGGTAGGCCGCCCGATATGTCCCCTGTCCCGGCACTGCAAATTGGGTGTCAAACCAGGCAGTCATGGACATAACGGCCCCATTCTCTTCCAGTACCAGAACTCGTCCTGGTTGGTAGTAGGTGTGAAAAAAGTTATCCACGTAGGCATCCCCATCCCCAAAGGCCAGCTTCCAAAGCTGGCGCAGGGCAGGAATGTCAGCGGGGACAGATGGTCGGATAAGGTACATCATAAGACCTCTCTGGCTTGGGAAATCCCGCCGGTTCTTACGGTTTTCCGGACTGTCTTACAGACCGCCGCCGGGGTAAACATCACTCTTCCTAGGCACGATAAGGGCACAGGCCAAGTAGATCCAGAAGGCGGCGGAGAAGGTAAAGAAAATGCCCGCCACCCAGATAATACGAACCAGGGAGGGATCCACGTCAAAATACTCTGCAATGCCGCCGCACACGCCGGCCATCATTTTGTAAGGGCCCTCTGTGCGGTAAAGCCGTTTTCCGTTCATAGCCGTTCTCCTTTCCGTGGGACCAGGGGCCCCGTCTATGTGGGGGACTTCCCTATCAGGATACACCTATGAAAGGAAAAAAACCATAAATACAGGGTTAAAAATTTCTAAAAAATTCGCCTGATTCAGCTCCGGCGCGCTTCGGCCACCAGGTCGCCCTTCTCATTGAAGCGCACGGGGCGAATGTCGCTGCCGGTATTCTTTTTAATGTCGTCCAGCCGAACCCCCTCAGGCACGGAGGATACCAGGGAAAAGGCCACCCCGTGACGCTTGGCCCGGCCGGTGCGGCCGATGCGGTGGATGTAGTACTCGTTTTCGTCGGGCACGTCGTAGTTAAAGACCGCGTCCACATCGTCAATGTCCAGCCCCCGGGCAGCCACGTCGGTGGCCACCAACACCCGGATCTGACCATCCCGGAACTTCTTCAGGGTCTTTTCCCGCATGGACTGCTGAATATCCCCATGGATAGCCTGGCAGGATACGCCCCGCATGGACAGAAGGCCAGCCAGCCGATCCGTCATATTTTTGGTGTTGCAGAAGGCGATGACCCGCTCGTATCCGCCCATCTCCAGAAGGCGTACCATGGTGTCCGCCTTCTGGCTGCGGTCTACCTCCAGGCGGTACTGGGCGATGTCCGGTCTGTTCTCCTGGTCGGCGGGAACGGTGATCTCCACCGGCTGGCGCTGGTACACCCAGGAGATATCCAGTACCTCCCGGGAGATGGTGGCCGAGAACATACCCAGATTGCGGCGCTTGGGCATCTTATCCAGAATATGGGTCACATCCTGGACAAAGCCCATGTCCAGCATCCGGTCGGCCTCGTCCAGCACCACAGTTTGCACCTTGTCCAGAGACACCGTGCGCCGCTTCATGTGGTCCATTAACCGGCCCGGGGTGGCCACTACAATCTGGGGCCGCTTTTTCAGCTGGGTAATCTGCTTGTCAATGGGCTGGCCGCCATACAGACAAACCACCCGCACCCCCTCTTTAAAGGCGCACAGGTCCCGCAGCTCGTCCTGAATTTGAATGGCCAGCTCCCGGGTGGGAGCCAGCACCAGGGCCTGGACCTCCTGGTTGTCCGGGTCTACGTGCTCCACCATAGGGATGCCGAAAGCAAAAGTCTTGCCGGTGCCTGTGGGGGCCTTGGCAATGACATCCTGCCAGTCCATAAAGTAGGGGATGGCGCCCACCTGGATGGGGGTGGCCTCCACATAACCCTTTTTCTCAATGGCCTGCATCAGCTGGGGTGATAGCCCCATCTGGTCGTAGCGGCCCCGGTCGTTTACCGCTTGTCCGTTGATTTCCATTGAAAAATCGTCCCTTTCTGTGTCTGTTGTGATCCAAGGCCTCCCCAACCACACAGATGTGAAACGCCTTTTTCCCGGCGCGGCCCCGAATCCAGAGAGCAGTATACCCGCCCTATATTAATCCAGGATGTATTATACCCGGTTTTTCCTGCCTTGTCCATGGGGTTTCTCCGGAAGGCGGCGCCCAGGGAAACAAAAAACCCCCGCAGGTTTTCGCCTGCAGGGGTTAGGGAAGGAATAGGGAATGAGAGGGATGGGTGCGGGCATTTACCAGAAGAAGTTGCCGAAGGGCCACTGGTAGTAGTAGCCGTTGCCGCCCTGGCTGCCCTGGTTCTGCTGGGTCTGCTGCTGGGGCTGGTTGGCCGCCTCAGTCTCCTGGTTCTTCTCGTCGAAGGTAATAGTAAGTTTTACCTCCTGCTGCTGGCGGATGACCGTCAAAGTGGCAGTATCACCGGCCTTGTAGTTGCTGGACAGGGCGGCGGTGAGGGCGGAGGGGGAGTCCACAGCGGTGTCATCGATGGCGGTAATGATATCGTTAACCTGCAGGCCGGCTTTCTGGGCGCAGGAGCCCTCGGCCACATACTTTACCACAGCGCCGGCAGGGATTCCGTAGTTCTGGGATACCTGATCCACCACGTCCACCTGGACGCCCATGTAGGGCTTGCCTGTGACATAGCCGTGCTCAATAAGCTCGGAAAGGATATCCTTCACGTCGTTGATGGGGATAGCAAATCCAAGGCCCTCGGCAGACACGCCGGAAGAGGACTGGGTATACTTGGCAGAGACAATGCCCACCACGTTTCCGTAGCTGTCAAAGAGGGGGCCGCCGGAATTGCCGGGGTTAATGGCGCAATTGGTCTGCAGCACGTTGAGGGTGGTGGTAACGGTATTGCCGTTGGTGTCGGTGCCCGAGGTGGTGATAAGCCGGCCTAGGGCGGAGACCATGCCGTCGGTAAAGGTAAAGGTCAGCTCGCCCAGGGGGTTGCCGATGGCGTAGACGCTCTCGCCCACCACCAGCTTGTCGCTGTCGCCCAGGGTGACGGGCTGCAGGCCGGTGGCCTCAATTTTAATGATAGCCACATCGTTGTCCTGCTCGCCGCCCACCAGCTTAGCTGTGTACTTGTCGCCGTTGGCAAAGGACACCTCGATGGCCACGGAGGAGTCGTTTGCCGCATCCTCAATGACGTGGTAGTTGGTGACGATGTATCCGTCCTGGGTGAGCACAAAGCCGGAACCGGATGCGGCGGAGGTAGTGGTCTGGCCGAAGATGTTCACTGTGGTGTTCACCGTAATGCCCACACAGGAGGCCAGGTTGGCGGAGTACAGCTCCTCCGGGGTCATGGGTTGGCCGCTGTTGGTGTTAACCACCGTCTCCACCTGGGGCCGGTCAGCCTCATAGATCACAGTTTCGGGCTGGTTGGCGCGTCCGTAGAGAACTGCGCCGCCCACCCCGGCGCCCCCGCCCACCACGGCACAGGCCAGCAGCAGGGCGGCAATACGCAGCCCAGTTTTCTTTTTGGGCTTCTTTCCTCCGGAGGTGGGGCCACCGGTGGTGGGAATGGGGTCGGTGTAGTCGCCGAAGCCGCCCCGGTAGCCGTCATTTTCGCTATTGTAAAAATGGAATTCATTGTTTTCCATAGGTCCTACGCTCCTTTGCTTACACCGAACCCAGCTGGGTCCGGTTCTTTTTTACAATGCATATCTTAACGTGGAATTATGAAAAAATCATGAAGAAAAAGCCGCAGTTTTTTAAACAATTCCAAAACAAACTCTGAAAAACTGTCTGATTATGATTCATCGGGCCGGTGAGCCAGGATAGCGGCGATATCCTTGGCTGCAGCGGACAGATCCATCCGCAGGCTTCGGAACATGCCCATGCCTGCCAGATTAAGAGCCACCAGCAGCAGGATAGGACCCAGAATCATCCCCAGCACGCCCCCCAGCTTCATGCCTACATAGATGCTTACCAGGGAAAGGATGGGGGACAGCCCGGTCTGGTCACCTACAAATTTTGGCTCCATTACCCTTCGGAACAGGGCCACCACCCCCCAGATAGCCATCATCTCGATGGCAGTGGGGTAGTCCCGGACGAACAGGGCTGCTACCGCCCAGGGCACCATCACCGTGCCCGCGCCGATAATTGGGATGAAGTCCAGGATGGCCAGACCCAGGGCCAGCAACAGGCCGTAGGGCTGACGGGTGACAAAGAAGCCCACCAGCAGGATAAAGAATACCCCCACGGACAACAGAAGCTCCGCCTTCAGGTAGCCGCCGAAGGCCACCAGAGCGGTGGAGCGTACCTGCCGGCAAAAGTGCAGCAGGCCCTCTCCCATGTTTTGGGCGGCCCGGGTGCGCAGGTAGGGATAGTCGGCAGTGAGGAAGTAGGTGGCCATCACAAAGATGACCAGGGCCACCACAAAAGAGGGGACCCCCATAGCCTTGTTGGTGGTGTAGTCCACCAGGGCATTGAGCAGATTGGGGGTGGCGGTGTTCAGCCACTGGAGCAGGCCGTCGGTGAGGGACTGGGCCGTCTGGTTAAACTGGGGGGGTACCAGGGTCCACAGGTGGGCGGAGAGAGCCTCCAGCTGTTCCAGGGCGCCCTGCAGGCTCTCCAGCAGACCCTCCCAGTTCTGGGCCAGGGAGACCAGCTCCCCCACTACGGCGTAGCCCAGAAACCCAATGGCGGCACCAAGAGCACCAAACACAAGAATAAGCAGCAGGGCAGCCAGCACCTGCCGGGACAGACCCAGACGCCGCTGGAACCATTTTACCAGGGGATTGAGCAGGGCAGCGGTGAGCAGGGCGGCAATAAAGGGGGCAAACAGGGACAGCAGGGGGCGGCCCAGGAGAGCCAGCGCGGAAAGAACAATGGCGGTTAAAACCAGCCGGATACCCAGCCGGAACCACAACCAGCCCCGCTCCCGCCAAGTCAGTTGTCCAGGTCTCATGATGAAGCCTCCTTACTGAGCGCGCCAGGACGCGCCCTATATACAGCATACCACAAAATAAGTGAATAAAATGTAAAACCTGTCCCTTAAAAAGAAAAAGGCGGCCGTCCGGAGACAAACGCCCCCGGACGGTCGCCGCGGCGTCAAGTCCAGTAGATGATTCCAATCAGATTGGGACCGGCGTTGATAGCGATGACACCGCCGATGTGGTACTCCAGGGCGGGCGCTTGACCCAAAGTCTGAACAGCAGCCTCAAGGAGCTTGTCCGACTGCTGGTCGTTGTTGCCTCGGATGAGCAGATAGGGGGTGCCCTCCCGCCGCTCTTTGCGACACAGATCCAGCAGTGCAGGAATGACGTTTTTCTCCCCGCGTACCTTAGAGAGAATTTTGGAGTCACCGTTTTCAAAGGTCATAATGGGCTTAAGCCCAAGGGCGTCCCCCACAAAGGCAGCCGCGGCGGGCACCCGCCCCGACTTCTTGGCAAAACGCAGGTCCAGGGGGGCAAAGGCCACCCGTACCCGACTTGTCCAGTCCTGCAGGAAGTCCACCACCTCCTGGGCGGAGGCTCCGGCCGCGACCATTTTGGCCCCCTCCACCACCGGGTAACCGTAGCACATGGTATAGGTGCGGGAGTCAATGAGGTGGATACGAAAATTTTCTTTGACTTCCGGGTGATCCTCGTAAAACTCCTCCCGGGCCCGCAGGGCGTTTTGGAAGGTGGCCGACCCTTTGGAATTGATGCAGGCATAGATAAGGTCGGTGTACCCCTCCGCCAGGGCCTGTTCGTAGCACTGACTGAACAGGTAGGGGTTGAGCTGAGCGTGGGTGGGAATCTTGGAGGCGGCCAGGAGCATGGGATAAAACTCCTGGGGAGTAAAATCAAAACCGTCCTGGTACTCCCTGTCTCCCATGGCGATGGGGAAGGGAAGCACCTGGATACCCAGTTCCTCCCGCATGGGGGCGGGGATATCGGCGGCAGAATCAGTCATTAATTTTATGTGAGCCATGATGGCCTCCTTCTCATATGTGGAAGTCTCCTCCAGGGGAATACGCGGACAGGGGTATGCCCTGCCGAGATATGGCCATTATCGCAAAAAGCGGGCCGGTTGTCAATGCGGGGGGGTGTTCAGATTCCCTCCAGATTCTGCATCCGTTCAGGGCTTTTTTCGCTCCAATTTCCGACGGGTGCCGTCTGGATACTGGATATAGGTGTGATCCAGCTGGGCGGTAAGGCTGCGCTTATAGGCGTCAATGTACGCCCGGCGCAGGGCCTGCTGCTCCTCCTGCTCCTGAGGGGTCAGCCCCTCCGGCCCCTTGGCCTTTTTGGCCAGGGCATTGATGCGGTCAAGCTGCTGCTGAGTCATCTGCCTGTGTCCTCCCGTTCAAAAATTAAGTCGATGCAGTCGATCTGCCCGGTCGCCCGCTGGGTGGTGGGCAGCCAGCCCACGTACCTCCAGCCCTCCGCCGCCCGCCGGGCGATGATCTCCCGGTGGCCGGTGGTGTCAATGCGCACCCCGCCGAACAGGCTGTAGCCTGTTCCCCAGTCGGTATCCAGAGAGACAAAGTCATATTCCAGCATGTTCTCTTCCTCCCCTTGGTCAAAGTCAAATATATCGCTCCAGCACCAGCATGGTGCGGCCCTTTTTGGACTGGCCGGGGACCTCCTTTACCAGGCACTTGCCCAGTCCCCGGCAGGTGAGTACGTCCCCCTCCTCAATGAGCTTGTCCCCCTTCAGGCACTCCCGGTGATTGACGGACACCTTTCCCGCGGAGATGAGGGCTGCGGCCTTGGAGCGGGACAGGCCGAAGGCGGAGCCCACTACCGCATCCAGACGGGGGGAGGCCACCGTATCCCGGATGGTCTTTACCTGGGCCGGGGTGGGGGCCAGGGCGGAGAGAGGGATCTCCTGCAGACGTACCTTGTACCGCCCGGCCCCCTCCCATTGAGACAGGAGGATGGGCAGTGTCTCCCGCAGCAGCAGTACCTGGCAGCGGCCCGGGCCGGGCAGGAGAATGTCCCCCAGCTTCTCCCGGGTAACGCCCAGGCCCATGAGGGCCCCCAGAATATCCCGGTGGCCCAAAGAGGCGTCGGCGGGGAAGGCGACCTCCAGGGCGGTCAGAGGCCCCTCCGGGTCGGAGAGGACATCCTCCTCCCCCTGCCAATGGGGGAAAAAGAGGCACACCTGCCGCTCCGCCCCCTCATAGCCCCCCCAGAACCGGTGCCGGGGACGGCCCCAGGCGGCAAGCAGGTCGGACACCGACGCCTGCTCCCCCGGAGAGAGAAAGGGGGTGTGGGCGGGAACGCCCCGGCCCTGGGCCAGCTCCAGCTTGTCCAGTACCCGGGCCAGAAGCACCCGCTCCTCTCCGCTGCGGGCGCAGCGATCCAGAAGCTCCCTCTTATTCAACGGCCTCTCCCCCTTTCAGACAATAAACAGTATGCCCAGTATAGAGCCCGCCGCCCCCCTTGTCAATGAAAAGAGCAGAAGACGCGGGGAAAGGGCTGTCGGCCCTGGAGAGCTGTAGAGGCAGAGAAAAATATTCCCTGCTCTTGACACGGGGGGCGCTTGGTGATATAGTGGCCCCGTGAAAAATGGCGCAGACGGAGAAGAAACCGTGTCTGCCGCGCTCAGAGAGGGGCATGAATGGTGAAATTGCCCTGCGCCGGCAAACGGCCTGTACCACTCCCGAGCCGCCTGGGATTTTAACCGGGACGGGGTTCGCCCGTTACAGCGGAAACACGAGCGGCAGCGGCTTTGTATCCCGCTGCAAGCAGGGTGGAACCGTGGAGCTGATACCGCTTCACCCCTGACGAAGCATCAGGGGTGGGGCGTTTTTTATGTCCCTTGCCCCGGACGGACGCAAGGAGGTTATTCGTATGTCCGAAGAGATGAACAATCAATTTACCTTTGAAAACCCTGAATACAGGCAGACGTACTGGCACACCTGCTCCCACGTGATGGCCCAGGCGGTTAAGCGCCTGTGGCCGGAGGTGAAGCTGGCCATCGGGCCCTCCATTGACGAGGGCTGGTACTACGACATGGACGCGCCCTTCGCCTTTACGCCCGAGCACCTGGAGCAGATTGAGGGGGAGATGCGGAAGATCTGCAAGGAGAAGCTGAAGCTGGAGCGGTTTGAGCTGCCCCGGGCAGAGGCCCTGCAGTTTATGGAGGAGAAGGGCGAGCCCTATAAAGTGGAACTGATCAACGACCTGCCCGAGGACGCCCACATCTCCTTTTATAAACAGGGGGAGTTTACCGACCTGTGCGCCGGCCCCCACCTGGACTCCACCGGCCGCATCAAGGGCAACGCCCTGAAGCTCACCGCCTGCAACGCCGCCTACTGGCGGGGAGACTCCAACCGGGAGACCCTCCAGCGCATCTACGGCATTGCCTTCCCCAAGAAGGAGGAGCTGGACGCGTACCTGCAGCGCATTGAGGAGGCCAAAAAGCGGGACCACCGGAAGCTGGGCAAGGAGCTGGGATTGTTCATGCTCCGGGACGAGGGCCCCGGCTTCCCCTTCTTCCTGCCCAAGGGCATGGTATTAAAAAACACCCTGCTGGACTACTGGCGCCAGGTTCATAAGAAATACGGCTATGTGGAGATCTCCACCCCTGTCATTCTCAACCGCCAGCTGTGGGAGCGCTCCGGCCACTGGGACCACTATAAGCAGAACATGTATACCACCGTCATTGACGGGGAGGATTACGCCATCAAGCCCATGAACTGCCCCGGCGGCATGCTGGTCTACTCCAGCGAGCCCCACTCCTACCGGGATCTGCCCCTGCGGGTGGGTGAGATCGGCTTGGTCCACCGCCATGAGCTGTCCGGGGCCCTCCACGGCCTGTTCCGGGTGCGCTGCTTCAGCCAGGACGACGCCCATGTCTTTATGACCCGGGAGCAGATGAAGGACGTCATCCAGGAGACCGTGCACCTGTTTGACGAGGTGTATTCCACCTTCGGCCTGAGCTACACCATTGAGCTTAGCACCATGCCCGAGGACCACATCGGCACGGTAGAAGAGTGGGAACACAACCAGGACATCCTGAAGGACGCTATCACCGACATGGGTAAGGACTTTGTCATCAATGAGGGGGACGGCGCCTTCTACGGGCCTAAGCTGGACTTCCACCTGGCCGACTCCCTGGGCCGCACCTGGCAGTGCGGCACTATCCAGCTGGACAGCCAGCCGCCTGAGCGCTTTGAACTGGAGTATATCGGCGAGGACGGTCAGAAGCACCGCCCCGTCATGATCCACCGGGTGGTGCTGGGCTCCATCGAGCGCTTCATCGGCGTCATCACCGAGCACTTTGCCGGCGCTTTCCCCACCTGGCTCAGCCCTGTCCAGGTGAAGGTGCTGCCCGTCACCGATCGGGCCGCTGCCTACGCCGACCAGGTGGCCCAGCAGCTGGATCAGCAGGGCTTCCGGGTGGAGGTGGATCACCGCAACGAGAAAATCGGCAAAAAGATCCGGGAGGCCCAGCTGGAGAAAATCCCCTATATGCTGGTGGTGGGCGACCGGGATATGGAAAACAAAACCGTCTCCCCCCGCCACCGGGCTCAGGGCGATCTGGGGGCCATGTCCCTGGAGGCGTTTACCGCTCTGCTTAAAAACGCAGTGGACTCCAAGGCTATTGAGTAATCAGATTTGACGGATAGCAGGCCCGCCTCAGGGAATCCTTGAGGTGGGCCTGCCCTCTGTTTTCCTGGGGGGTAAAATAAACAGGAATGATTCTTATTTTTATATGGACTTTTTCTCCGGGTTGTGGTATGCTTCAAGAAGCAGAAGGCAAATGATCCGGCCGCCTCCGGGGGCCGAAATTGAGGAGGAGCTTCCGCTATGAAAAATTCAAAGGCTATGTACGCGTTGAGCTATGGGCTGTTTGTGCTCACTGCCCGCCAGGGGGAGAAGGACAACGGCTGCATCATTAATACCGCTATGCAGGTCACTACCGAGCCCAACCGCCTGATTATTACGGTCAACAAGAGCAACTACACCCACGACCTGGTGCTTGCCACGGGTCGCTTTACCCTGTCCGTTTTGTCGGAGCGGGCGGAATTTTCCATCTTCCAGCGCTTCGGATTTCAGTCGGGCCGGGATGTGGACAAGTTTGCCGGCTTTGAGGAACATGTCCTCCGGGGGGAGAACGGTATTCTCAGGGTTACCGCAGGTACCAGCGCCTGGCTGAGCTGCAAGGTGGTGTCCACGGTGGATCTGGGGACCCACACCCTGTTTCTGGCCGATGTGGAGGACGGGGACGTAATCAATTCTGATCCCGCCGCCACCTACACCTACTATCAGGCCCACATCAAGCCCAAGCCCCAGGCGCCGGCCGCCCCTGCCGCCAAGAAGCGCTGGGTGTGTACGGTGTGCGGCTATGTATATGAGGGGGATTTCCTGCCCCCCGACTTTATCTGCCCGTGGTGCAAGCACCCGGCCTCTGACTTTGAGCCTCTGGACTGACCTGCTTCCTGGTTCCCGCCGGGTGTCCCGGCGGGAATTTTTTTGCCGGGGGGCGCAACCGGGGCGCCTATCTTTCGTCTTAAATAGCGGGAGAGGGGCAGAGCCGCCCTGCTCTCGTGCCGGGGGCGGCAATATGCTGCCCTGAAATACACACTTCCCTTTCCGGTGCGGAAGAGAAAGGAGGCCTGCATGGAGGACTGCATGATTGTGGAGCTGTACTGGGCCCGGTCGGAGCGGGCCATTGAGGAGAGCGACAGGAAATACGGGCGCTACTGTCTGTCCATCGCCCGAAACATCGTCTTCCGGGAGGAGGATGCGGAGGAGTGTGTCAACGACACCTGGCTGCGGGCGTGGAACACCATTCCCCCCCAGCGGCCCGGCGTCCTCTCCGCTTTTTTTGCCAAACTTACCCGCAATCTGTCCCTGGACCGGTGGCGCAGGGAGCGGGCGGCCAAACGGGGGAGCGGGCAGATGGAGGTGGCCCTTCAGGAGCTGGAGGACTGTCTGCCCGATCCCGGTACTCCGGAGGGGCACCTGGAGGCAAAGGAGACAGGGGCGCTCATCTCCCGCTTCCTGCGGGAGCAGCCAGAGCTGGATCGGCTGTTGTTTGTAGGACGGTATTTTTATCTGGATTCCCTGGAGGGGCTGCAAAGCCGCTTTGGGATGAGCCAGGGACAGGTAAAATCCCGGCTCCACCGCATCCGCAGACGGCTGAAGCGGGTACTGGAACAGGAGGGGGTGGCGGTATGACGTCTGAATTTTTGTTGGAGGCTGTGGGATATCTGGATGACGAGCTCATTGACCAGGCCCGGCCCACGCCTGTCAGGCGGGCTGTCTCCTGGCGGCGATGGATGGGACTGTGCGCCTGTCTGGCGCTGGTGGTGCTGATGGGTTGGGCGGCGGTGCAGAACCTGCCCCACAACAGCACCTCCGGAAGCTGGGCCGGAGCCACAGGGGGAGGCAGCAGCGCCGGCGCCGGTGCGGCCTCCGGCGAGACCCAGAACGGTGATGAAAGCGCCGCCTCGGGAGAGACCACGCCTCCCGGAGAGCCTGCCTATATCCTGTTGGAGGGACAAAGCTATGTCCACACGGGGCAGACGGCCCGGGAGCTGCCCCAGGGGACACAGGAGCTGGGACAGCTGTCCCTGTGCCGGGAGGGCGCCTCCTCCCCCTGTACCAACTGGGAGGAGTATGTGGGCTGCTCCCTGTTTGAGGGGCCAGATGGCCTGCTCTACCTTCGGCAGGCCCAGGGGGACTACCTCCTGTTTGAATTGGTTGAGCCCACCGCTTAGAACCAGCCGGGGGGAGAATAGAGGCCGCGCAGGCAGAAACAGTTCCCTTGGAGTGTCCGGGGGCGCAAAATAAAACGGAGAGGGCGCCGGGTTCATAGAACGTGTATGAACCCGGCGCCCTTTGCCTGCCCCTATTTCATTAAGAATGAAGATCAACCGTTTTTCTCCTCCAGGGTGCGCACCCGGATCTCCAGCACCCGGCGGTGTTCCACCCGGGTGACGGTAACATCCAGCCCCTCAGATTGGAAGTGGTCGCCCTCCTCGGGCACCCGACCCACCTGCTCCATAACCCAGCCGGAGACAGTGGCCGCGTCACACTCCCCTTTCACCTGGAACAGGTCGTACATGTCGTCCAGGTCTGCGGAGCAGGCAATGAGGTAGCTGCCATCTTCCTGTTTTTGGAAGGTCTCAATCACTTCGTCGTGCTCATCCCAGATCTCGCCCACCAGCTCCTCCAGGATGTCCTCCAGGGTGGCGATGCCCTGGGTGCCGCCGTATTCGTCCACCACCACGGCCATGTGGGCCTTGTTCTTCTGCAGGATGCGCAGCAGCTCAGAGATCTTGGTGTTGCCGGTGGTGTAGAATACCGGGGCCTTCAGATTTTTCAGAATGGTCTCCCCCCGGTAACGGGCGGCGTAGAAGTCCTTTTCGTGAATCACCCCAACGATGTTGTCGATGGTCTCGTGGTAGATGGGGATACGGGAGTAGCCGCTCTGGGCGAACAGGGCGGCCATTTCCTCCATGGAGCTGTCCTCCTCGGCGGCCACCAGGTCCACCCGGGGGGTGAGAATTTCAGACACCTCCAGATCGTTAAACTCGATGGCATTGCGGATAAGGTCGCTCTCGTGCTCATCCAGCCCCCCCTCGGTCTGGGCCTGGTCCACCATGCCCACCAGCTCTTCCTCGGTGATGCCGTCCTCTCCTGAGTTGCGCACCACCAAGGATAAAAGGCGCTTCCACTGGCCGAACAGGAAGTTAAAGGGGGAGAGCACCAGCAGAAACAGCCGCAGCAGGGGGGTGGCAAACATGGCCCAGGTCTCCGGATTCTCCTTGGCCAGGGATTTGGGGGACACCTCGCCGAAGATAAGGATGACTACGGTGAGTACAATGGCGGATACCGTGGGGCCCCGTGCGCTGTCAATGAGTTTGATGAACAGCACCGCGCCGATGGTGGTGGCCACGTTGTTAACAATGTTGTTGCCAATGAGAATGGTGGACAGGAGCTTGTCATACTCCTCGGCCACCGCCAGGGTCCGGGCCGCCCGTTTGTCGCCGGCGTCCGCCTTGGTGCGCAGACGGATACGGTTCAGAGAAGTGAAGGCGGTCTCGGTGGCGGAGAAATAGGCGGACATGGCCACCAGAATAACCAAGGCGATGATCATGCCTATACTGGCACTGTCAAGTTCCATGTGGAAAAA
>CALWYD010000012.1 GCA_944385675.1 uncultured Oscillospiraceae bacterium | reverse complement strand
ACCTGCTCCTGGTAGGCGATGTACTCGTCCAGGATGTGGCGCAGGGAGAGGATGCGGGGCTGGAGCTTGCCGTTCACCTCCACCAGGGCCAGCATGTTGATGGCGAAGGTGGTCTGGAGCTGGGTCTGGGCGAAGAGGCGGTTCAAGACCACCTGGGGGTTGGCGTCCCGCTTGAGCTCGATGACGATGCGCATGCCGTTGCGGTCGGATTCATCCCGGATGTCGGAGATGCCCTCCAGCCGCTTGTCCTCCACCTGGTCGGCCATGTTCTTGATGAGCATGCGCTTGTTGACCTGGTAGGGGATTTCGGTGATGACGATGCGCATGCGGTCCTTGCCGAACTCCTCAAACTCGTGGCGGGCCCGCACCATGATCCGGCCCCGGCCGGTGGCGTAGGCGGCCCGGATGCCGGAGCGGCCCATAATGATGCCCTTCGTGGGGAAGTCGGGGCCCTTGATGTGCTCCATCAGGTCGGGGAGGGTGGCCTCCGGGTCATCCAGCAGGCAGATGACCGCGTTGATGACCTCGGTGAGGTTGTGGGGGGGGATGTTGGTGGCCATGCCCACGGCGATGCCGGAGGAGCCGTTGACCAGCAGGTTGGGGAAGCGGGAGGGGAGCACCTTGGGCTCCTTCCTCGTCTCGTCGAAGTTGGGGTCCCAGTCCACGGTGTCCTTCTCAATGTCCCGGAGCATCTCGTCGGAGATTTTGCTCAGGCGGGCCTCGGTGTACCGGTAGGCGGCCGGAGGGTCGCCGTCGATGGAACCAAAGTTGCCGTGGCCGTCCACCAGCATGTAGCGCATGGAGAAGTCCTGGGCCAGACGCACCAGGGCGTCGTAAACCGAGGCGTCCCCGTGGGGGTGGTAACGGCCCAGCACGTCGCCCACGCAGGTGGCCGACTTCTTGAAGGGCTTGTCCGAGGTCAGGTTGTCCTCGTACATGGCGTAGAGGATGCGCCGGTGTACCGGCTTCAGGCCGTCCCGCACGTCGGGCAGGGCCCGGCCCACAATGACGGACATGGCGTACTCGATATAGGACTGCTCCATCTCGGGCACCAGGGGAGATTCCACGATCTTTTGGTTGGGATACCGGATCTCCTCGGGGTCATATTGGGGTTTTTTAGACATGGCTCGGTATCCTTTCTCAGTAATCCAAATTCACGGCGTACTTGGCGTTTTTCTCAATGAACTCCTTCCGGGGCTCCACCTTCTCGCCCATGAGGATGTTGAAGGTGGCGTCGGCGGCCACGGCGTCGTCCAGTTCGATGCGGCGCAATGTGCGCTTTTCCGGATCCATGGTGGTCTCCCACAGCTCGTGGGGGTTCATCTCGCCCAGGCCCTTGAAGCGGGAGATATCCACCTTGGCGTTGGGGTTGTCCCCCCGCAGTTCGGCGGAAATTTTATCCCGCTCCTCCTCGGAGAAGGCCAGCCGGGTGGTCTTGCCCCGGGTGAGCTTAAAGAGGGGGGGGACGGCGGAGTAGACATAGCCGTGCTCAATGAGGGGGCGGATGAAGCGGAAGAAGAAGGTGAGCAGCAGGGTACGGATGTGGGCGCCGTCCACATCCGCATCGGCCATGATGATGACCTTGTGGTAGCGCAGTCTGCTGATATCAAACTCGTCCCCGATACCGGCCCCCAGGGCGGTGATGACGGGCTGGAGCTTATCGTTGCCGTAGACCTTGTCGGCCCGGGCCTTCTCCACGTTGAGCATCTTGCCCCACAGGGGGAGGATGGCCTGGAAGCGGCTGTCCCGGCCCTGGGTGGCCGAGCCGCCGGCGGAGTCGCCCTCCACGATATAGAGCTCGGTCAGCTCGGGATTGGCCTCGTTGCAGTCCCGCAGCTTGTCGGGCATGGCCGCCCCGCCCAGGGCGGTCTTGCGGCGGATGGACTCCCGGGCCTTCCGGGCAGCCTCCCGGGCCCGGTTGGCGGTGAGGGCCTTGTCCAGGATGGCCCGGCCCACCGCCGGGTTCTCCTCCAGGAAAATCTCCAGCTTCTCGGAGACGATGTTATTCACCAGGGTGCGCATCTCGCTGTTGCCCAGCTTGGCCTTGGTCTGGCCCTCGAACTGGGCCTCGGTAAGCTTGACGGAAATGACGGCGGTGAGCCCCTCCCGGCAGTCCTCGCCGGAGACCTTCTCGTCGTCCTTGAGCAGCTTAATTTTCCGGCCGTAGTTGTTCAGGACGTTGGTAAGGGCCCGCTTGAAGCCCTCCTCGTGCATGCCTCCCTCTGGAGTGTGGACGTTGTTGGCGAAGGAGACCATAATCTCGTTGTAGCCGTCGTTATACTGCATGGCGATCTCCGCCATGGAGTCCTCCCGGGCGCCGGACATATAGATGACCTGGGGGTGGAGGGGGTCCTTGTTGCGGTTGATGAAGGAGACAAACTCCCGGATGCCCCCCTCGTAGCACATATCGTCCTCCTGCTCCCGGCCGGGGCGCAGATCCACCGTCTGGATGCGCAGGCCGGCGTTGAGGAAGGCCTCCTCCCGCATGCGGGTGTGAAGGGTGTCGTAGTTATACTCCAGGGTATCGAACATCTCCGGGTCGGGCTTGAAGGTGACGGTGGTGCCGGTGTGGTCAGTGCGGCCCACCACCTTCATTTCCTGGGTAATCTTGCCCCGGGAGAACTTCATCTCGTGGATCTGGCCGTTTTTATGCACCTGAACCTCCAGCCACTCAGACAGGGCGTTGACCACCGATGCGCCTACGCCGTGGAGGCCGCCGGACACCTTGTACCCGCCGCCGCCGAACTTGCCCCCGGCGTGGAGGACGGTAAAGACCACCTCCAGGGCTGGGCGGCCGGTCTGGGGCTGGATGTCCACGGGGATGCCCCGTCCGTTATCGGTGACGGTAATGGTGTTGCCTGGATTAATGGCCACAGTGATGTCGGTACAGTAGCCCGCCAGAGCCTCGTCAATGGAGTTGTCCACAATCTCGTAGACCAGGTGGTGCAGGCCGGACTCCGAGGTGGAGCCGATATACATGCCCGGGCGCTTGCGTACCGCCTCCAGGCCTTCCAGCACCTGAATTTCACTTCCTCCATACTCGTGTTCCACCTGAGTGGAGCTCAGCTGGTTTAATTCTTCCGACATAATTTACCTCCAAATCCGTTGAGTGGTCCGGGGCCTGGCCCCGAATGGCGGGGCAAAGGGAACTGGGCCGCAGCCTGCTCCGGCCCGGTTCTCCTTGCCCTGCCCGTCTCTATTCAAAGCTGCCCCGCTCCGCCCGGTTTACCAGAGCAGAGGAGGAGAGGGGACTTAGGTAGACCACGGGAGGGTGTTCTCCATCCCCCACTACCACAAAGGACCGGGGCAGGTCTCCGCCCAGCCAAAGGGCACGGCCCTCCTGCTCCGCCCGCTCCAGAAATTCCCGGGTCTTGTAGGCCCAGGAGGCATTGTCCAAGTCAAAAATACCCAGAATTTCCCGGTAGGGTACCACTGCCCACTGGCCCAGATGCAAATAAATAGCCCATCCCTCCCTGTCTCACTCTCATGGTTTTTTCACAGGTCAATCACCCTGGGTGCCCAAAGACGCCGCCACAGCCGCCAGCCCAGACAGCATCCCAGTCCCAGGGCCGCGCCGGGCACACCGGGAAAGAGAATCAGCTGGCTAAGGGGGGAGACGGCATCGCTCTGCCAATTTTCCAGCCGTACCAGTGTGGTCGCCAACACAAACAATACCACCAACAAAGGCGGCAGAAAGCGCCAGGCCCGCCGCCTGGGCAGCCTGCAGCACAGATACTCCAGCAACGCTCCCAGAGCCAAAGGAAACAGGACAAAAATCCCCACCACAACGGGCACCGATACAGCTCCTCCTTACAATCTCTTAGCCTTGGGGTGCTGACTCTGCGCTCCTAGGACAGGCTGCGGGGCCCTCTCCCGGTCAGCCATTCCCTCAGCCGCCGGGCCACAGCATCTGCCGCCCACAGCAAAAGGGCATATATCCCCCAGTATAGGCCAATCCCCCACAGGGGAAACCAGTTCTCCCTCATTCCCAAAGTCCAACCGCTCCACACAAGGCCCATAAGCCCCAGAGCGGCTGGGATCCACAGGGCCGTCCGGCCCCGGGACAAGAGGCGTACCAAACATTGTATCAACGGGCCCAGCCAAAGGGGAATGGCCAACACAGCAACAAAAATCCAGGCTACCCCCAGAGCGGTCACTCCAATAAGCAGATGAAACATTCCTGTCCCTCCCGTCTTTATACCAGCCGGCCCCCCTGAATATGGAAGGCTTTTCCTCCCTCCAACCCCTCTAATTTTTCCTCCTCGCAGCAGGTAATAAACACTTGCCCCCCCTGAATCCGGTTAAGGACAAAGGCCTGCCGCCGGGAGTCCAGCTCGCTGAGCACATCGTCCAGGAGCAGGGCGGGCCACTGGCCCGTCTCCTCCCGAAAAATCTCCCGCTGAGCCAGCTTCAGGGACAAGGCGGCGGTGCGTGTCTGACCCTGGGAACCGTAGGTTTTGGCGGACAGGCCGTCCAGTTCCACCTCCACGTCGTCCTTATGAGGCCCGGACAGGCACTGGCGGCTGTCCAGCTCTGCCTGGCGGTGGCGCTCCTGGTGGTCCAGCAGCAGGGGAAGCAGCTCCCTGGGGCTCCTCTGAGGGTCATTCACTGTGGATACCGTGCAGTAGCGCAGGCCCAATTTTTCCCCACCGCCGGAGAAGTCGGCGTGGATGGCGGGGGCCCGCTCCCCCAGCCGCCGGACAAAGTGGGCCCGGTAGTGGATGAGGATGGCCCCCGTCTGGGCCATACGCAGATTGAAATCGTCCAGGGTATCCAGCAGGGATGGGTTGTCCGGCCAGTCCCGGAGGATGCGGGTTTTGTGTTCGTAGAGGCGGTTATACTCCGCCAGGGCGGCGGCGTACCGGGGCCGCAGCTGGCAGATGGCTCCGTCCAGGAACCTGCGCCGGGCTGCCCCTCCTTCCCGGATGAGGTACAGATCCTCCGGGCAGAAGAGGACGGTGGTGAAAATGCCGGACAGCTCCCCGGCGCTTCTCAGCCGCACCCCGTTGGAAAAAAGCTGCCGGCCCCGGCCCCGGACGAGCTTGACCTCCAAGGTAAATTCCCGCTCCCGGCTCTCTACCTCCCCCTTGAGAAAGGCGGAGTCTATCCCCAGCATAATAAGCTCCCGGTCGTACCGGGAGCGGTGGGAGCGGGCGGAGGAGAGGTAGGCGATGGCCTCCAGCAGGTTGGTCTTGCCTTGGGCATTGTCCCCGTAGATAAGGTTGACCCCCGGGTCAAACTGGGCCTCCAGGTGGGTGTAGTTGCGAAAAAAGTCCAGCTCCAGACGGTTGAGAATCATGCTGTAACCACCAGTTCCAGCTCTCCGTCAATGCAAGCTTCGTCCCCGGGACGCAGCTTTTTGCCCCGCATGGTGCATGCCTCCCCGTTGACCTTCACCCGCCCCTCCTGGATGATAAGCTTGGCGTCTCCCCCCGTCTCCACCGCTCCGGAAAACTTCAGCAGATCCTGAAGGCGGATGAACTCGGTGTGAATCCGGATCTCTTCCCTGTGCATACACACACTCCCAATCTCAGTTGGCCTTCAGCCGCACGGGCAGCACCATGTAAATAAAATTCTCCTCCCCCTGGGCGGGCAGGATGACGCAGGGGGCCACTCCGGAGGTAAACTCCAGCCGCAGCCGGTCGGCAGGGGCGTTTTTCAGGGCATCCATGAGATACTTGTTGTTAAAACCGATCTCCAGCCCCTGGCCGTCCCCGGTAATGGGGCACTGGTCGGCGGCGTCGCCGATAGAGGTCTTGGTGGTAATGGACACCATCCCGTCCCCAAAGACGCAGCGCAGGGGGCTTTTCAGCTTCTCGCTGATGATGAGGGACACCCGGTCGATGGAGGAGAGGAGGGCTTTTGTGTCCACCTCCACCTGAATGGTGTTGTTCCGGGGAATGGCGTTTTTGTAGGGCAAAAATTCCCCCTCCAGCCGCCGGGCCACCAGTACCATGTCCCCGGCCCGGAACATGACGTGACGGGCCCCCTGGGTGATGACCACGTCCCCCTCCCCGGAGCAGATCTTCTCCACCTCGCTCAGGGCGGAACCGGGTACCACAAAGGAGAAGCAGGCATCGCTCTCCCGCTTTTCAATGGGTTCCCGCCGCAGGGCCAGGCGGTAGCCGTCCACCGACACCACCGTCAGCCCTCCCTCGTCCACGTCAAAAAGTGAGCCGGTATGAACAGGCCTGGCCTCATTGTCGCTGACGGCAAAAAGGGTTTGGGCAATCATAGAGCGCATGGTGGCCTGGGGGAGAACCAGGGCGTTTTGTTGGTCTACCGAGGGCAGTTCGGGAAACTCCTCCGGGTCAGTGGCCAGGATGTTGAACCGGCTCAGGCCGCACTGGATGTTCACTGTGTAGCCGCTGGAGGAGAAGACCACCACATCATCGGGCATTTTGCGCACAATCTCGCCAAAGAGCCGGGCGGACAGCACTAAGGATCCCTTTTCCGTAATCTCTGCCGGGACAGTGGCCTGAATACCTGTCTCCAGGTTGTAGCCCGTCAGGCGCAGCCGGTCCCCGGCTTCGATGAGGATGCCCTCCATAGCAGGGATGGAGCTTTTGGCCGCCACTGCCCGGGAGGCGGCTGCCACCGCTGCGGACAGCAGGGCCTTTTCGCAGGAAAATTTCATGGATTCTTCCTCCAGTCTGGTTTTCTCTCTTTGTAGGGAGAGGAGTAGGATATCTTTCGTAATAGTCACAGTAGGCTGAAAAAATGTGGAAAACAGGCTCCGGCCCTGGAGCGGCAGGGGATTCGGGCTCCACAGGGCCTGTGGGAAAATCACCCCCTCTTTCCACAGGGGGCGGGCAGGGGGGAGGTTGTCCACCGCTGTCCACAGGCAATCCACATTTTTCTGTGGAAAAGAGGGGACGCTCTGCGCCCGTTCCCCGTAGGGGCCGGTGTCCTCACCGGCCCGTCCAGGCCTTTTTGGGCGTCTATCCTCCGCGCTTTTATTCGTACCGGATGTTGATGTTGGCGGTGATGTCTTTAATGATCTCCGCCTTCTCCGGGTCGGTTTTTACCAGCTCCTCCACCCGCTCCAGGGAGTGGAGGACGGTGGTGTGATCCCGCCCCTCAAACTCCTTGCCGATCTCCTTCAGGGAGAGGTTAGTCATGCGGCGGATGAGGTACATGGCAATCTGCCTGGCCAGGGAGATATCCTTGGCCCGTCCCTGGCCCCGGAGAACCGGGGGTTCTATGTTGTAGAATTTGCACACCTCGTCGATAATGACCTCGGCGGTGGGTACAATATCCGACTTGTCCTTGAACATGTCTTTTACCGCCCGGACAACTGTATCCTTGTCCACCGCGTCCCCCATCAGATCCTGGTAGGCCATAATTTTGTTGACAGTGCCCTCAATCTGCCGCACGTTGGCGGTAATGTTCTCGGCGATGAGCTGCAGCAGGAATTCGGGCAGCTCCACCCCCATGCGGATGGCCTTGTTTTTAATGATGGCCATGCGGGTCTCATAGTCCGGGGGCTGGATGTCGGCCAGCAGGCCCCACTCAAAGCGGGTTTTCAGCCGGTCGTCCAGCCGCAGCATCTCCTTGGGGGGGCGGTCGGAGGTGAAGACGATCTGCTTTTTCAGCTCGTAAAGGGTGTTGAAGGTATGGAACATCTCCTCCTGGGTGGAGGCGCGGCCGGCTACAAACTGGATATCGTCAGCCAGAAATACGTCGGCGGAGCGGTATTTTTCCCGAAACTCTTGGTTTCGCCCCTCCCGAATGGCTTGGATCAGCTCGTTTGTAAAGGTGTCGCCTTTGACGTAGACCACCTTGTACTCCGGGTGCTTTTCATGAATGGTGTGGGCGATGGCGTAGAGCAGGTGAGTCTTACCCAGTCCCGACTCCCCGTAGATAAACAGGGGGTTATAGCTGTGCCCCGGGGCGTCAGCCACCGCCCGAGCGGCGGCGTGGGCGAATTTGTTGGAGGAACCCACCACAAAACGTTCAAAGGTGTACTCCTCCGTGCCCGGAAAAAAGTCCTCTTTTTTGGGCTTTTGGTAGGTATCCAGCTCTCCTTCAGTGAGTACCAGTACGTCAAAATCGGCGGAAAACAGCTCGTGCAGGGCCCGCTGAATAAAACTGACATACCGAGCGGCAATAATATCCCGCTTAAAGCGGGTGGGGGAGTAGAGAATAAAACGGTCCTCCTCCAGAGCCACGGCGCTGGTGTCGTCAAACCAGGTATTGATGGTGGTAGAGGTCATCTCCGGCCGCATCAGCTCTATAACCTTGTCCCACACGTCAGAAGCAGGGTTCATGCCCAGTCCTCCTTAAAACCTTGAAAACGCCTTCCCCGTTTCAGAGAAGGCGGCTTACATGATCCATGAAGCGGCGTCGCATCAAAATCTAATTTATTATACCAAACTACTGGCCCTATCGCAAGAAGTTCCCCCTATTTTTTTATAATAAGGTATCTCCTTCTTTTGGACAGATTGTGTCTGTAGGATAAAGGGGCCACAAGATGTTGAAAACAGGAGGGGGATGAAAGAAATGGGCAAAAAAACAGGGGAAAAAGATAGTTGACATGGGGTCCTCCGATCATCTATAATAAGTGGCGCGTCCTTTTGGGAGGGGGTTTTATCCCGTCCCAGAGAACGGGGCCGGCGCTGTCCGGCCCGAAGAGTACAGACCGCAGTCCCGCCCGGGGCTGTTGTTGAGCCGGGAGAGCCGGTTTACATTCAAATGAGGAGGTGTCCCCCATGCTTCGTACCTACCAGCCCAAAAAGCGCCAGCGCTCCAAGGAACACGGGTTCCGCAAGCGCATGGCCACCCGCAATGGCCGCAAGGTTCTGGCCCGCCGCCGTGCCAAGGGCCGTATCCGCCTGACCCACTGACGCTCTGGGGCATCTGCCCCGGCGCCGGACCATGGGAGAGCCGGATTTGGCCGCACAAATGGGACGAGAGGACACAAATTTGGAATAGATCGCGCAGGGGCGTGGGAGGTTTTCCCCCGCCCCATCCCTGCATCCGGACATTTTTATCCGGATGAGCACCGGAGGAACGAGATGAAGCACACAGTCTCTCTGAAACAGAATCACGAGTTCCGCCGCCTGTACGCCAAGGGGAAGAGCGCGGTCAGTCCCTATTTTGCTGTCTACTGCCGTCCCACCCGACGGCCCTACAGCCGCCTGGGCATTACCACCGGGGTGAAGTTGGGTAAGGCGGTGCGGCGCAACTACGCCCGCCGCCGTATTCGGGAGCTGTACCGCACCAACGAGGACAGGCTCCTGCCCGGCTTTGACATTGTGGTGGTGGCCCGTTACCGCATTCTCACGGGACCTTATGACCAGGCCCGGCGCAGCTTTCTCCAGCTGATGAAAAAGCTGGGTCTGCTGGCGCCGAGGGAGGATACGGTATGAAGAAGGCTCTTTTATCCCTGATCCGGTTTTACCAGCGGCATATCTCCCCTCTGCGCCCCCCCTGCTGCCGGTTTATTCCCACCTGCTCCCAGTACGCCCTGGAGGCGGTGGAGAAGTACGGCGCGGTGAAGGGGGGCTGGCTGGCCCTGCGGCGGGTGCTGCGGTGTCAGCCCTTCCACCGGCAGAAAACCATTGAGTACGACCCCGTACCCTAGGCTCTGTCGGCCATCTCACTTTATGGAGGTTACATTGTGGGAATTATCCTGACGCCCTTTGCCTGGCTGCTGCTGCGCTTTTATGAGCTTGGCGGCTACGGCCTGGCCCTGATTCTCTTTGCCATCGTGGTAAAGACCATTCTCTTCCCCGTCACCCTGAAGGGGAAGAAGAGCATGATTCAGACCACTATGCTCTCCGGAAAGATGCAGCAGCTGCAAAAGCAGTACGGCAAGGACCGGGAGCGCTACAATGCAGAACTGCAGAAGCTCTATGAGAAGGAAAAGGTGAACCCCATGGGGGGCTGTCTGTGGTCCCTGATCCCCATGCTTCTGCTCATGGTGCTCTATCTCATCATCCGTGAGCCTCTAACCTATTTCATGGGGCTGAGCGCCGACCAAGTGGCCACCGTGGCTCAGATCACCGGAGTGGCCAACACCGGGGCCTATCCCCAAATTGCCATGGCCAGTGCCCTGAGCGACGCCAACATGATGGCCCAGGTCCAGGCCGCCCTGGGAGAGGCCGGGAATAACCTGTTTGTAATGGATTTCTCCTTCCTGGGCATTAACCTGGACGCTATTCCCACCTGGAAATTCTGGGCGGATGGCCTGAAGTGGGCCACCATCGGCCTGTTTTTGCTGCCTCTGGTGTCCACTGCTGTCTCCTTCCTGTCCATGAAGGTGTCCATGGCCACCAACAAGATTAACCAGCAGCTCCAGAATGACCAGATGGACAAGACCAATCGCACCCTGCTGTATACCATGCCCCTCATCTCCCTGTGGATCGGCTTTACGGTTCCCGCGGGGCTGTCTGTCTACTGGATTGCCCAATATGTGGTCACCATAGTTCAGGAGATTATCTGCTCCAAGATGCTCAAAAAGGACTATGAGGCCGCCCGAAAGGCCGCCGAAGAGCGGGAGCGCCTGGAAAAAGAGGAAGAGAAGCGCCGCAAGGAGGAGGCCCGGCTGGAGCGGCAGCGCCGCATTGAGGAGGAGAAGAAGAACCGGGGCAAGAAAAAGTCCAGCCAAAAGAAGAACGGCGAAGAGCCCGAGCAGGAGGGCGTAAACAGGGAGGACAGTCGGGAGGGCATCCGTGCCTATGCCCGGGGCCGGGCCTATATTCCCGGCCGCTTCGGGTCTGTGACCCCATATACCGATCCGGATGAGCTGGCCCGGGCTGAGGCCCTGGCCCAGGCTGCCCGAAAGAAGAAGGGCAGGAAGGGAAAGGGGCAGGATTCCCAGGACTCTGTTTCCGGCCAGCCCGCCCCCGCCCGGCAGGAGCCGGAGATTGCCTCTGAGCAGATACCCGCGTCTCAGCCAGACCCTGTCCAGGAGGAGCAGGCAGACCAGGCTGCCCCTATTCAGCCCACACCCGCAGAGACGGAGCAGGCCCACTCCGCCGGCCAGCCCGAGGAGACCGAAGAGGTTGAGGTGGAGGTGGAACAGGTCGAGGTGGAAGTGGACGACGAGGATGACCGCAAGGAGGATGTCTGACCATGGTAAAATGGATTGAAACCACCGGCCGCTCCGAGGAGGACGCCATTGCGGCGGCCCTGTTCCAGTTGGGGCTGGAGCGGGACGACGTGTCGGTGGAGGTAATGGAGCGGGCCAAGTCCGGTTTTCTGGGCTTTGGCAGTAACCCGGCCAAGGTACGGGTGAGCTATGAGGAGGAGGGCGGGGTGCCCCGTCCCCTGAAGGATCCTCTGGAGGAGGTGCTCTCCTCCGGAGAGGAGAAGCAGGCGCCTCAGGCTCAGGAAGTGTTCAAACAGGCCCCTGTCGTCCCTGCTGACAGTGTCTCTGCCCCTGCCCAGAAGGAGCAGGAGCAGCCTGCTGTGGAGGAGGAGACTATCCTGGCGGCCAAGCCGGGCTGGGAGCCCCCCAAGCCCCGCCGGGAGGCCAGACCCCCCCGCCGGAAGCGGCAGGAGAAGGTCCGCCCCGCCAGGGACGGCCTGCAGGAGGGGGACGAGGTGCTCATCGGCGCCGACCGGTCCGCCCCGGCTCAGCCTGAACCTGTCCTGGATCCTGCCAGTCCTGACGACCCCAAGGCCCAGCAGATCTCCGCCTTTCTTACCGGCCTTCTGGAGCGGCTGGAGGTGGAGGCACAGCCCCAGGTCTTCGGCGGCCCGGAGACAGGCTATAAGGTGAAGCTCCAGGGCAGCGGCCTGGGGGCCATCATCGGCCGCCGGGGGGAGACCCTGGACGCCATCCAGCAGTTGACCAACTACTCAGTGAACCGGGGCCAGTCCAAGCGGGTGCGCATTCACGTGGACGCCGAGGGCTACCGGGCCAAGCGGGAGGAGTCCCTCCAGCGCCTGGCGGTGAAGGTGGCGGGAAAAGTGGTCAAGTACCACAAGAACATGACCCTGGAACCCATGAATGCCTATGAGCGCCATGTGATCCACTCCGCCCTTCAGGACTACCCCCAGGTCACCACTTACTCCACCGGGGTGGAGCCCAACCGCCGCACCGTGGTAGCCTACGCCCCCACCAAGGGCTGACGCCCCAGCTGTAACTGTTTCCCTGCGCCCGCCGCCGGCTTTCCGGCCCGGCGGGCGCAGGCCTGTTTTGGGGCGGTCCCGCCGCCCAGAGAGGAGGCAGCTATGCCCACCCCTATTTACGACGCCCTGAGGACCTACGCCGACGGGAATCCTGCCCGCTTCCATATGCCCGGCCACAAAGGGGCCTTTCTTCCTGCCCCGGAGCTGCAGCCCCTGGCCCCCCTGGACGTCACCGAGCTGCCCCCCACGGGAAACCTCTATGAGGCAGGGGCCCCCTTTGACCGGGCCCAGGCCCTGTGGGCCGCCGCCGCCGGCTTTGAAAATTGCCAGCTGCTCACCGGCGGATCCACCATGGGGCTGCACACCGCTCTGGCCCTGCTGTGTCCCCCCGGCTCGGCGGTGCTGGCCGACCGGGGCTGCCACCGCGCGGTCTTTCACGCCATGGCCCTGCTGGATCTCCGCCCCGTCTACCTGCTCCGGCCCTGGCTGGAAGGGGATTCCCTGGCGGGGCCCATCTCCCCGGATCAAGTGGCCCAGGCCCTGGACGACCACCCGGAGGCGAAAACGGTCTGTATTACCTCGCCCACATATTCCGGAGTGTTGTCGGATGTGGCCGCCGTCGCCCGGGTTGTCCACAGCCGGGGAGGGCGTCTGCTGGTGGACGGTGCCCACGGCGCCCACCTGCCCTTCCTGGGGCTGGAGGCCTTCCAGGGGGCAGACTGCGCGGTGATGTCCGCCCACAAGACTCTGCCCGCCCTGGGCCAGGGGGCCATGCTCTTTACCCGGGGTCTGGAGGGGGAGCGGGTGCGGCGGATGGCGTCGGTGTTCGGCACCTCCAGCCCCTCCTACCCCATCCTGGCCTCCCTGGATCTGGCCCGGGACTATCTGGAGGGGGAGGAGGGCCGGGGGGCGCTGGAGGAGACGGCCCGGCGGGTGGCCGCCCTGCGGGAGCGCTTTCCCGCCCTGCGCCCCGGCCCGGGCCTGGAGCTGGACCCCTGCCGCCTCACCCTGAAGGTGAAAGACGGGCCGGCCTTTGCCCGGGCCCTGGAGGGGCTGGGTATCTGGCCGGAGATGGAGGACGGGGGCCATGTGGTCTTTATCTGTACTGCCTGTGATAGCGCCGCCGCCTTCCGCCGTCTGGAGGGGGCCCTGGAGCAGCTGAGGGGGCAGATGGGGGACTGCCCCCCCATCCCGCCGCCCCCCCTGCCCCGGCGGGCCCTCACCCCTCGGCAGGCCCTGTTTGCCCCGGCAGAGCTGCTGCCTCTGGAGGCGTGCCTGGGCCGGACGGCGGCCTGCCAGCTGGCCCCCTATCCTCCCGGTGTGCCCGTGGTGGCTCCGGGGGAGGTTATCGGGAAAAAAGAGCTTTCTTATTTCCGGGAAATAGGCTATAATAATCCGGGAGTGGCCGTCATTTCCGGCCAGTCCACCCAATAGGGGAAGATTTTCAACAGAAAGTGCCCGGAGGCGTACACCTCCCGGGAAAAAGAGAGGAACTGCCATGGAACTGTCCGCCCTGGCGGGCAACCGCCGCATCAAGGAGCTGCTCTCCCGGGCTGAGGAGGGCCGGGGCCTGTCCCACGCCTGGCTTATCACCGGGCCGGCGGGCTCGGGGCGGCACACCCTGGCCTGGCTGCTGGCGGCGGCCATGGTGTGCCGGGCGGAGCCGGGGAAGCGGCCCTGCGGCCGGTGCGTCCCCTGCAAAAAGGTAGCGGGGGGCGTCCACCCGGACGTGTGCCTGGTCTCCGGGGCAGAGGGCAAGCCTGTTTCTGTAGATCAGGTGCGGGCGCTGCGCGCCGACGCCTATGTCCGCCCCAACGAGGGGGAGCGGAAGATCTACCTGCTGGAGGGGGCGGACCGGATGAACGCCGCCGCCCAGAACGCCATGCTCAAGCTGCTGGAGGAGGGGCCGGCCTACGCCGCCTTCCTGCTGCTGGGAGAGAACCCCGGGGGAGTGCTGGAGACGGTGCGCTCCCGGTGTGAACTGCTGTCTCTGGCCCCCGTGCCCCCCCGGGAGGGGCTGGAGTACCTGCAAGGGCGCTTCCCCGGCCGGAGCCGGGAGGAGCTGGAGCGGGCGGCCCTGGACTGCCAGGGGGTGCTGGGCCGAGCGGTGGAGGCTCTGGAGGGGGCCGGAGAGACGGCCAAGGCCCGCCGGGAGGCGGCCGGGGCGCTGTGCGTGGCCCTGGAGGCCGGGGACGAGGCCGGTCTGTTTCAGGCCTCCATGGCTCTGGAGAAGGCATCCCGGGAGGAGCTGTCCCCCCTGCTGGACGAGCTGGAGGCCCTGCTGGGCAGCCGGGCGGCAGAGCGAGGGGCAAACCGGGAGCGGCTGATGCGGGGAGCGCAGCTGGTGCGTACCCTGCGGGGGGCAGCCCGGCTCAACGTAAATGGGGGGCAGCTGGCGGGCTGGCTGTGTGCCGGAATGTTTTGTGAGGATTGACAGCCGGGGTCCCGGCGGAAGGAGCGAATAGATCCGTGATTGAGATTATCAGCGTCCGCTTTAAAAGCGGCGGAAAGCAATACTATTTCAACCCCGACGGCAAGCAGTTTGCCCAGGGGGACGGGGTAATTGTGGAGACCTCCCGGGGAGTGGAGCTGGGCACCTGTACCCAGGGGAATACCCTGGTGGACGAGATGGAGCTCACTGCCCCCCTGCGGCCGGTGCTGCGCATGGCCACCCAGGAGGACTGGCAGACGGTGGAGAAAAACCGGGAAAAAGAGGCCCGGGCCTTCCAGATCTGCCAAGAGAAGATTGCCCAGCACGGGCTGGATATGAAGCTGGTGGAGGCGGAGTACAGCTTTGAGGGGAACAAGGTACTTTTCTTCTTCACTTCTGAGGGGCGGGTGGACTTCCGGGCCCTGGTGAAGGACCTGGCGGGGACTATCCACGCCCGCATTGAGCTTCGGCAAATCGGCGTGCGGGACGAGGCCAAGATGCTGGGTGGCCTGGGCATTTGCGGCCGGCCCTTCTGCTGCAGTCAGTTTTTGGACGAGTTCCAGCCGGTGTCCATCAAGATGGCCAAGACCCAGAACCTGTCTTTGAACCCCACTAAGATTTCGGGCACCTGCGGGCGGCTGATGTGCTGTCTGAAGTACGAGCAGGAGGCCTATGAGGATCTGGTGAAGAGCGCCCCCAAGCAGGAGTCCTTTGTGGAGACCCCCGACGGGGCGGGGACAGTGTCCAGCGTAAACCTGCTGCGCCAGACGGTACAGGTGCGGCTGGAATCCGCCCCGGAGACCCCCAAGTGCTACCACAACTGTGAGCTGTGCGTCATCCGTAACGGCAAGGGCAAGCGGCCGGAGGGCTATGTCCAGCCCCCTCTGGAGGAGTTGGCCCGCCTGCGCCGTCAAGACCGGGAGGAGGAGAAGCCCGCGCCCCGGGCCGAGGAGGGCAGTCTGGCCGCTGCCCTGGAGGCGGTGCTCCAGCGGGATTCCGCCCCTGCCGCCGCTGCGGAGGGGGAGGAGGAGAAGCCCGCCCGGCCCCGCCGCCGGCGCAGCCGGTCCCGCCGTCCCAGGGGGGAGGAGGGACAGCAGTCCGCCGCCCAGCGTGAGGAGGGGGGAGAGCGCCGCCGGGAGGAGAGACCCGCCCGGAAGGCCGCGCCCGGTTCGGCCCCTGTCCCTCAGGCTCAGGAGGGGGAGGCCCCGGCTGGGGAGAAAAAGCCCCGTCGCCGTCGCCGCCGTCCCCGGGGCGGGGGAGCCAAGCCCGCTGCCCCCGCAGAGGAGTGAGGGGCCGTGCGCCCTGACCTGCCCATGAGATGAGACAGCCCCGCGTCCCTCCGGGGGAGGGGGGCGGGGCTTTTTTAGGAGAGGAAGTGCGGCCTTGGAGGGATTTTTTAACGCCCTGTCCGCCTCGCTGGTGCTGATGGCCCTGATGGCTGTAGGCTGGTTCATGGGCTGGAAGGGCTGGATGGGCCCTGGGGAGAAGGCTTTCTTAAGCAAGTATATTGTGAACATCGCCGTGCCCTGCACCTGTGTCAAAGGGCTGTTGTCCAACCTCAGCCATGACATGCTGTCCCAGGCCGGATTTATGCTGGCCGCCGTTGTCTGCGGCATAGTGGTGACCCTGGCGCTGTCGGTGGCTCTGGCCCAGCTGCTGCGCATCCCCCGGCGGCGCTGGGGGGTGTTTGTGGCCATGACCGGCCTGTCCAATGTGCTGTTTATCGGCCTGCCTGTGTGTACCCAGCTGTTTGGGGAGGCCTGCCTGCCCTATGTGATGATCTACTACTTGGGAAACACCAGCTTCCTCCAGTCGGTGGGCCTGATGCTCATCCAGCGCTCCGGAACCGCCCAGGGCGCCCGCACCACCTCGGCGGGCTTTTTCAAGAGCCTGTTGAGCAAGCCCCCCGTCCTGGCGGTGCTCTTTTCCATTGCCATGCTGGCGCTGGATTGGAAGCTGCCCCAGGTGGTGATGAAGTTTGCCGGCTATGTGGGGGACACTGTCTCCCCCCTGGCCCTGATTTACTGCGGGTATGTCATTTGGGAGGTGGGGCTGAAGAAGCTGCGCCTGCTGCCCGGCCTGCCCGCCATGCTGGCGGTGCGGCTGGGGGTATCCCCCCTCATCTGCTGGGGAGTGTGCCGCCTGTTCGGGGTGTCCGGCCTGGCCATGGAGGTCTTTCTTGTGGAGAGCGCCCTGCCCGTGGTCAGCCAGGTCCCTGTGCTGGCGGGGGCCTTCGGGGCTGACGAGCAGTACGCGGCCACTGGGGCCACCCTGTCCACCCTGGCCAGCTTTGTGTCCATCCCCATCCTCATGCTCATCCTGGGCTGAGGGGCTTAAAACAACAAACGCGCTCCCGTACCGGTGAGGTACGGGAGCGCGTTTGTTGTGTGCACCGTTTTTTAGCAGAGGATGTTTTCCAGGGTGCCGATGCCCTGGATGGTGACGGACACCCGGTCGCCGGGGCGCAGCCACTGCTTTTTGTCCGCGGGGTAGCCCTGCATCACCCCCTGGGGGGTTCCGGTGAAGATAAGGTCGCCGGGCAGGAGGGTAAAGTGCCGGGACAGGTCGGCGATGATCTCCCGCAGGGGGAAAATCATGTCCCCGGTGTTGGAGTTCTGGCGCACCTCCCCGTTGACGGTGGAGGAGATGTCCAGATTCTGGGGATCCAGCTCCCCGGCGGGCACCAGGCAGGGGCCCAGGGGGGCAAAGCCGTCGAAGGTCTTGCTGAGCAGCCACTGTCCGCCCCGGGCAAACTGCAGATCCCGGGTGGACAGGTCGTTGCCGCAGGTGTAGCCGAACACATAGTCCAGGGCCTCCTCCGGGGACACGTCCCGGGCGGGCTTTCCCATGACAGCCACCAATTCCGCCTCATAATCATACTCTTTGTATTCGCCGGGCAGCTTCACTTTGTCACCGTGGGCGCACAGGGCGTTTTGGAACTTGTTGAAGAGGACGGGGGCGGGGGGGAGGGGGAGGTTGCACTCCCTGGCGTGCCGGCGGTAGTTCAGGCCGATGCACAAAATCCGGGGGCAGCTGGTGACCACCGGGGCCAGGGGGGCCTGGGTAAAGCACTGTGCCCCCGCCTCCAGGGGCCGCAGCTGTTCCAGGCCCTCCGCCCCCCGGGCGATGGCCTGGGCCATGTGGGCGGGGACGTCCAGCCCCCGGCGGGCCCCCTCCGCCGCCGCGTCCACAATGCCCTGCCCGGTCATCAGCCCCAGGGCGGGGGCGTTGTCCTTCCAGAATTGTACCAGTTTCACAGGTGTTCCTCCTTGTGTCGGATTTTTAATGGAGTGATGTATGGCGCGTTTCGTTCCCCAAGGCCCCCGCCGGGGATGCCGCCCGGTTTGTCGGAGCCGGTGACCCTATGGGCTCGCGCCGGCGCGCTGTCCCACCCGTAGGGGCCGATGTCCCCATGGGCCCGCCCGGGGGCGGAACACCTCAGGAGCCAGTCCGTTGGCCGGATCGGGGATAGGGCTGCCGCTGGTCTGTCAGCCCCAGCAGATAGTCCACGCTGGTGTGGTGGATGGCCGCCAGGGCAATGAGGATCTCTGTGGGAATGTCATTTTCACCCGTTTCATACTTGGAGTATCCCGTCTGGGACATGCTCAGCTGCTGAGCCAGCTGGGTCTGGGACAGATCCAGGTCCTCCCGAAGATTTCGGATTCTGGGGTACATAGACATTACCTCGCGCGAATATAGGGCTTTTTTTCGTTGGTCAGCCCCACGATATAGTCTACACTGGTGTCAAAATACAGCGCCAGCTGAATGAGCAGCGGGATGGGGATATTGACCCGGCCCAATTCGTAGTCAGAGTAAGTGGTCTGATGGATACGCAGAAGGTCGGCCATTGCCTGCTGGGACAGGTCGTTGTCCTCCCGCAGGGCCCGCAGATGTTCCAGCACGATAAATCACCTCAGGGAAATTATGCGCTAAGGAAATTTCCCTTATTAAATTTTAAGGATATATCCCTTAGAATTAAACTGAGGTGATACACATGGGAAAGACGGTCTATAGGGTCGTGACCGTCCGCTTAACGCCGGAGGAATACCAGGCGCTGAAGGGACTGGCCCGGGACAGCGTCCGGACGGTGCCGGGGTACATCTGCCGGGTGCTCCGGGACTACCTGGCCCACCCGGAGCGGAACATCAAATAAAAAGGGGAGGGGAGCCGCGCGGGGCGGTTCCCCTCCCGGTATTCAGCGGGGGAGGGTGTTACTCCTCCGTCTCCTCCTGCTCCCTGCGGGTGACGGCGATGGACAAATCATCCAATTGTTTGTCATCCACAAAGTCGGGGCAGGCCATCATCAAATCGGAGGCGTTTTGCACCTTGGGGAAGGCGATGACGTCCCGGATGGAGGGGACGCCGGCCATAAGCATGCACAGCCGATCCAGGCCGTAGGCCAGGCCGCCGTGGGGGGGCGCGCCGAATTTGAAGGCGCCCACCAGATGGCCGAAGCGCTCCTGGATGTCCTCCTCACTGATGCCCAGGGCCTGGAAGGCCTTCTCCTGCATCTCGGGGGTGTTGATGCGGATGGAGCCGCCCCCCAGCTCGGTGCCGTTCAATACGATGTCGTAGGCCCGGGCGCGGCAGTTGGCTTTGTCGGTGAGAATCTTGTCCTCATCCTCCACCATGGGGGCAGTGAAGGGGTGGTGCATGGCCTGGTAGCGGCCCTCCTCCTCGCTCCACTCAAACATGGGGAACTCTGTCACCCACAAAAACCGGAAATCTCGGGGGTCCAGGATACCCAGCTGCCGGGCCACCTCGCACCGCAGGGCGCCCAGGGCGGCCCAGACCACGGTGTTCTTCTCGTCGCCCACGATGAGAATGAGATCCCCGTCCTGGGCGCCCGCCCGGGCCAGGATGGCCTCATTCTCCTCCTGGGTGAGGAACTTGGCGTAGGAGGAGGTCATCTGGCCGTCCACCAGGCGTGCCCAGGCCAGGCCCTTGGCCTTGTAGGTCTTGACAAACTCCACCAGCTTGTCGATCTTCTTCCGGGGGAAATCGGCGGCGTGGCCGCTGACGTTGATGAGGCGCACCGAGCCCCCGGCGGCCACCGGGCCGGAGAACACCCCGAAGCCGCAGTCCTTCACGATGTCGCTGATGTCCCTGAGCTCAAAGCCAAAGCGCAAATCGGGCTTGTCCGAGCCGAAGCGATCCATAGCCTCCTGCCAGGGCATGCGGCAGAAGGGGGTCTGGACGTCCACGTCCAGCACCTCCTTAAAGACCCGCTTCAAAAAGCCCTCCTGGATGGTCATGATGTCCTCCTCGTCCACAAAGGACATCTCCAGGTCGATCTGGGTGAACTCCGGCTGGCGGTCGGCCCGCAGATCCTCGTCCCGGAAGCAGCGGGCGATCTGGAAGTAGCGGTCAAAGCCGGAGAGCATCAAAAGCTGCTTGTACTGCTGGGGGGACTGAGGCAGGGCGTAGAACTTGCCCGGGTGGACCCGGGAGGGCACCAGGTAGTCCCGGGCCCCCTCGGGGGTGGACTTGGTAAGAATAGGCGTTTCAATCTCCAAAAAGCCCTGCTCGTCAAAGTAGTCCCGGGCAATTTTGGTAATTTTGTGCCGGGTGGCGATGGCCTGCTGCATCTCCGGACGGCGGAGATCCAGGTAGCGGTACTTCAGGCGCAGCATGTCGTTGGCCTTGGAGTGTTCCACAATCTCAAAGGGGGGGGTCTCCGACCTGGCCAGCAGGCGCAGCTCCCGGACGTACACCTCGATGTCCCCGGTGGGGATCTTGGTGGTCTTGCTCTCCCGCTCCCGCACGGTGCCCACGGCGGCCACCACATACTCGCTGCGCAGGGAGGAGGCCTTGTCGAAGACGGCCTTGTCAGTGCTGTCGTCAAAGGAGAGCTGGATAAGGCCGGTACGGTCCCGCAGATCCACAAAGATGAGACCGCCCAGATCCCGCTGCCGCTGTACCCAGCCACACAGGGACACCGTCTTGCCCACGTCTTTCATCCGCAGGTCGCCGCAGTAACAGCTGCGGTGGAACCCCTGAAGATTGTCCACAAAAATCAACTCCAATTTGTATAATAATTACGACAAAAAACGGCCTGTATTTAAACTGTCCTTTTTTATACGCCCTTATCCAGGATGGGGGCGCCCTGGTTGAGTTCCTTCAGGCCGGCCTGGATCATGGCCAGGGCATCGGCGGGGGAGAGCTTCACCTGCTGACCGGTGCGCATATTCTTCACGGCGGCCTGGCCGGCGGCAATCTCCTCCTCCCCCAGGAAGATGACATAGGGGACGCCCAGCTTGTCGGCATAGGACATCTTCTGCTTAAACTTCTTGTCCTCGCCGTAAATCTGGGTCCGCACCCCGGCAGAGCGCAGGGTGGTAGCCAGGGAGATGGCGGGGGCCATGTCTCCGGTCATGGGGAGGATCAGCACGTCGGTGGGGGCGGTATTCAGCTGGTCGTTGAGGTAGCCCTGATCCTCCAGCACAAAGAACAGGCGGGTCAGGCCAATGGAGATGCCCACGCCGGGGAGTTGTTTTTCGGTGTAATATTCCGCTAAGTTATCAAAGCGGCCGCCGGAGCAGATGGAGCCGATCTCCGGGTGGTCCAGCATGGCGGTCTCATAGACGGTGCCGGTGTAGTAGTCCAGGCCCCGGGCGATGGTCAGGTCCACCACAAAGTGGTCCTCAGGCACGCCGAAGGCGGCCAGGTTCCGGGCCACGGTTTTCAGCTCATCCAGACCCTCGTCAAAGAGGGGGGAACGGCCCCGGTAGCTCTCCAGAGCGGAGAGCACCTGGTCGTTGCTGCCGGTGATGGCGATAAACTTCATAATTTCCCCGGCCTGCTGCTCGGTCAGGCCGATGTCCTCGCCCATGAGCAGTTCTTTGACCTGGGGGGCGCCGATCTTCTCCAGCTTGTCCACGGTGCGCATAATGGCGCCGGACTTCTGGGTGAGATCCAGCATGGCGTAAAAGCCGTTGAGCACCTTCCGGTTGTTCACCCGGATCTGGAAGCGCTTCAGGCCCAGGGAGGTAAAGGTGCGATAGATAATGGCGGGGATCTCCGCGTCGTTGGAGATGTCCAGCTTGCCGTCGCCGATGACGTCGATGTCGGCCTGGTAGAACTCCCGGAAGCGGCCCCGCTGGGCCCGCTCGCCCCGGTAGACCTTGCCGATTTGGAAGCGTCGGAAGGGGAAGGCCAGGTTGGCGTAGTTCAGGGCCACGTACTTGGCCAGGGGAACGGTGAGGTCAAAGCGCAGGGACAGGTCGCTGTCCCCTTTGGTGAAGCGGTAAATCTGTTTTTCCGTCTCGCCGCCGCCCTTGGCCAGCAGCACTTCGCTGGCCTCAATAAGGGGGGTGTCCAGGGGGGTAAAGCCGTAGAGGGAGAAGGACTCCCGGATGATGGCGGCCATGCGGTCAAACTGGATCTGGCGGGCGGGGAGGAGCTCCATAAAGCCGGACAGGGTCCGGGGCTGAATAATACTCATAGAAAAAGCAATCCTTTCTGAATTTGGTTTTGTGGTTCCGGGCGGAGGCACAGCTCCGCGGCGGCCATAGGGGCCGCAGCCTTCTCTCATCCTTCCCCTTGGGGAAGGTGGTGCTTGTGGAAGCACACAGGGATGACCAGCATCAGAAAAACTCCTTTCTCTGCCCATACGGGGAAATCCCCCGGCTGGGGCGGGCCTTCTTATGGGGAAAAAAAGAGCGCTCCCGTCCTCTTTGATTGGGACGAGAGCGCCGACACGCTTTCGTGGTGCCACCCAATTTCAGGCGCCCACGGCGCCCCTTTTGCCTTCTGTTGCGGGAAGGAGACCGCACCCGTCTCCGGGCCCGCTGCTGGCGCCGTCTTCCTCCGGCCCTCTCCCGAAACCCTTCCAGCCGTGGGGTTCCTCTCTGTGGGGCGGTAACCGGGCTACTCCTGCGCCGTCCTGGCGGTGGATGGACACTATGCTACCCCAAAATGGGAAAAAAGTCAAGTCCTCACAGGGCAAAGGGCACCCGGTTGGGGTTCATGCCCTCCCGCCAGTCCAAATCGCCCCGGGCCAGGCCGTGGATCAGCAGCTCGGCGGTGGCCACGTTGGTGGCCATAGGAACAGAGTGCTGGTCACACAGGCGGGAGATATACAGCACATCCTTATCCATCTCATTGTCCAGTGGGGAGTTGAAAAACAGTACCATGTCAATCTCGTTGTAGACAATGCGCTGGCCAATCTGCTCGATACCCCCGTGCTCATGGGACAAAAACAGGTTGACGGGCAGTCCGGTAGCCTCCGCCACCATGCGGCCGGTGGCGTTGGTGGCGCAGACAGTGTGCTTGGACAGTATGCCGCAGTACGCGGTGCAGAATTGAACCATAAGATCCTGCTTTTGGGTATGGCTCATCAGTGCGATATTCACAGTGGCACAACCTCCTTCTATACATGTACGAGGGCAGGGGGTCAGCGGATGCGCATAATGGGCACCTGCCGCCCCTCCAGCCGCTGGGCCACATTCCAGCAGGCCAGAACGGCTCCCCGCCGCTCCAGGGTGGCCAGGGGTACGCCTCGGTTGGCGGCCAGCATAACCCTGGGGTCCTCAGGCACTACCCCCATAAGAGGCAGGCCGGCGGCCTCCACAGCGTCCACAATCGTTGAGCGCAGCAGGCGCAGCAGTTTGGGCTCGATGCGGTTCATAACCAGGTAGACCTCCTTCAAACCGGAGAGTTGCAGC
>CALWYD010000011.1 GCA_944385675.1 uncultured Oscillospiraceae bacterium | reverse complement strand
CCCTTCAGCTCCTCCACAAAGCGGTCGAAGAGGGCGGCGGTGCGGGTATAGGTGTGGGGCTGGAAGGCGCACAGGATGCGCCCGTAGCCCAGGCTCCTGGCCATGGTCAGCAGGGCGTGGAGCTCGTCGGGGTGGTGGGCATAGTCGTCGTAGACGTCGGCGCCGTGGAAGGTCCCCTTCTTCTCAAAGCGGCGGCCCGCCCCGGTAAAGGCGTCCAGCCCCTCCTCCACGGCGGCGCCGGGCACCCCCAGCACCCAGGCGGCACAGGCGGCGGCCAGGGCGTTGGACACGTTGTGCTCTCCCCCCACCCGCAGGGCCACATGGGCGTATGTCTCCCCGTGGATGACGACGTCAAAGGCGGGCAGGCCCCGCTCCCAGGTCAGGTTGGCGGCCCGGCCGTCGGCGGACGGGTCACTGGCGCTGAACCGGAAGATCCGCCGGCCGCAGCCGGCCACCGCCTCCAGGGCGTGGGGGTTGTCGCCGTTGACCACCACCCACCCGGTGTCCTGGGGCACCAGCTGGGCGAAGGCCCGGAAGGACTTCTGGATGTCGGCCAGGTCCTTGAAAAAATCCAGATGGTCCGGCTCCACATTGAGGATGACCGCCACCGTGGGGCAGAAGGACAAAAAGGAGTTGCAGTACTCGCAGGACTCGGCGATGATGGTGTCCCCGTGCCCTACCCGGTGGCCCGCCCCCAGGACGGGCAGGAAGCCCCCGATCATCACCGAGGGGTCCCGCTTGGCGGCCAGGAAGATGTGGGCACACATGGAGGTGGTGGTGGTCTTGCCGTGGGTGCCCGCCACACACAGGGCATTCTGATAGTGGCCCATGATGGCCCCCCAGGCCTGGGCCCGCTCAAAGACGGGGATGCCCGCCTTCCGGGCGGCGGATATCTCCGGGTTGTCGTCGTGGACGGCGGCGGTGCGGATGACACAGCCGGCCCCCGCCACGCTCTGGGGCAGATGGCCGATGGTCACCGGGATGCCCAGGGACCGCAGGCGGTCCACCGTGCCGCTCTCGTGGAGGTCGGAGCCGGTGACGGCCACCCCGCGGCCCAGCAGCACCTCGGCCAGGGGGGCCATGGACACCCCGCCGATGCCCACCAGATGGGCCCGGGCCCCCGGACGGATGTAATCCTGTATCTCGCTCATATCGGAACACGCTCCCGGTCTTCAAGTTTCCTTTTCATTTTCCATATTATAGCCTCGGGGGGCGAAGAGTGCAAGACTTCCCGGAAAATATAGCCGAAACCGGGCGGGAATATACCCCCGGCACAGGAAAACGGCGCGCCCGGAGGCGCGCCGTCTGGGCAATATTCTCTTATTCCACCGTCAGCCGGGAGAGGGTATATCCAAACATGCTGTCCCGGGGAGTGAGCACCGCCTGGAAGCCAGCCAGCTCCGAGCCGTCCACCAGATAGACCAGGGCGCCGGACAGATACAGAACCCCGTCCCGGCTCTCCTGCTGCCGCACCTGGAGCTGGGCCAGGCTGTCGCTGCCGCAGATGACCAGATAGCTGTCGATCTCCGGGTCATAGGTCAACCGGTCGGACAGCTCGGCGGGCATCTCCCCCAGGGTGTCAAACCCGGAGGTAATGGCCACGGCGAAGTCCATCACCGTCTCCACCGGGAGGACCAGATCCTCGCCGATATAGTCGGAGCGGTCATCCATCTGCCCATAGAGGGAGAGCATGTTGTAAAGGGCCTCCCAGCCCAGGGCGGGGTCGGAGCCGTCAAACACGGCGGCCCCCTGGTGGAGCATGGCCAGCAGCACCCCATGGATGGCAGGGGTCATGGCATCTGCCGCCCCCGTCTGGGCGGGGACGTCGCCGGGGTGGTAGCTCTCCTGAGCGGCCGCGGCCTGCTCCGGAACAAGGTCGGCCTCCTGTGCCCGGACCAGGACACCCTGGAAGGGCGCCAGCAGCACAAGGACGGTGACAACAGCAAGCGCACATTTTTTCACGGCAGGAGGCCTCCTTTCTAATTCTGTACATTTAGTATATCATGGCGGGCTGTTACCATCTTATCGGAACCATTACGGCCCGGTGGCAAAATGGTTACAGAATGATTTCATTTTGATCCGGCCTCCCATTTTCCATCGGCTTGCGCCAGGGGTCTGTCCCCGCTGGTATTTTACGCCCAGGTCCGGAAAAACATTCCAAATTCTCCCGGATTTTAAAAACCAGTGAAAAATATGAGGACAGCCCTTGATTTCCAGCCCGTTGTCTGGTATCCTTAGTGTCGGCCCTGTTCCGGCAGCCCGTTTGCGGCGGTGCGGCGGGGCCGCGGTGAGACGGTGCTGAAACCATCGCCATACCGGCCCGGTAAGCCCTTGTGCCCCAGGGGATTGCCAGATGCGGCAAGGGCCCGGAAAATGTAATGCGCCAACTGTTTCCCCAAAATTGAATATCGGCTTGTAAACCGGGAAACCGGTTTTCAACAGCTGGAGGTGTACCCAAGTGGTTGAAGGGTCCGGATTCGAAATCCGGTAGGTCGGCTTCGCCGGCGCAAGAGTTCGAATCTCTTCACCTCCGCCAAGAAGGAGCCAGATGAGTCATCCTCATCTGGCTCCTTGACTTTTTGCTTTGCACTTTATATTGTAAAATAGAACTCATAAAATGTATTGAAGAAGGGACATGTATATGGACTGGGGCAAGACATCGGTTTCAAAAGAGGAATACTATTCTCTCCTATCAACGATAGCAATCAAAAATGACAGTGAAACCTTAAAGGCACTTGTCTCGGCATTCTCGCAGCCTGTGGTTTCTCTTATGTCGCTGCCTTATATAGCACTGTTCTGCTCGTCCGTTGGAGAGTTTATTAATCACTCCGGCATTACTGAGGTTCAACTCAAAAACGGTTCCCCCCTCTCCATTTCTGATGTTCGGAATAAATTGAAGTTATTTTCTGAAAAGTACGGACAACTCAAAAACCGAATTCTGAAAGCTGACGCTGACCAAGATGATGCTTTTCGAGAAAAACTCCGTTTCAAATGGTTGGCCCCATTAAATATTCACTACAATCTCGGGGTGTTTTTTACATCCGATGGAAAAATTATCGGAAATACTCAATATGTGTACCATATGTTTCAAGACCGAAAATTTTCGAGAAACCGGCTTGAAGGGAAAGCAGTACAAGAATTTGGAGAAGTCCTTGGAACCATTATTCAATCTGTCTGCACTGGGTTAAGCGGTTTCTTACCTGAGTATAAAACGGAGGTTTTTTATAAGCGGTTTCCGATATTCTACAAAGACTATAACACAAATAGAAGCGTTAATTTCTTCCCGTCATATGAAGACGGAAAAGAAATGTCCCTAAGGATTCTTCATCTCGTATGCTCAGTTAATTTTATCCGTTATATTTTGGGGGAGATCGTACCGTGGGAGAATATATGGAGCCTGCGAGTCAAATACATTACAGTGTACTATGTCTATCGTAGCTTGGAACGCTTTCAAAATCGGTATCCAAATGAAGAAATACGGACTACTCTGGATTGCAATCGCAGCATAATTGATAGTAGCTTTAGAGGCTGTATGATGCACTACGGGTTTACAAACCATGGTATTTCTATCATCAAAGACGAATTCTTGGGATTAGATAAAGCACTGTTCGGAGTTGTAGAAAGCTGTTTTGATGGCATGACATATGAGCAGTTATCTAAAAAATTAGATTCTGCAATTAATCAGTTCTCTGACCTTTTATCGGATATGGCAGTGATTGATACATCCCATCGCAAGCTATTATAGTCTTGGCCCTTCGACTTCAATAAATAATGGTTCTCGCATAGAATTTGCGTTGCCAGAGTTTTTTGATCAACGAATCAGCGGCATGGAGTCTGACTCCATGCCGCTGTCTTGTTCTTCCGCCTGAAACTCCTTCATCCATTCCCTGTGCTGCTGGGAGGGTACGGCAATGGCCTGCCCTTTGGCGGACGCCAGCCAGCAGGCCAGAGATTCCTTGGAGTACCGCAGTTCATTTCGGTACTTCACTCCCTGAATCTGCCCAAGGTTCCACCAGC
>CALWYD010000010.1 GCA_944385675.1 uncultured Oscillospiraceae bacterium | reverse complement strand
TTCATGGTGGCCCCCACCACGTTGGCGCTCTTGGTGCGGGCGCCCCCCAGCAGGTGCATCTGGTACATGGTGTACAGCAGCTTGCGGTGGGAGGGCTTGAACCCGTCGATCTCCGGGATGGCCCGGGAGACGATCACGCTCATGGCGTAGGGCATGTAGTTTAGTTCCAGCGTCTCGGTGATGGGCTGCTCCAGCACCTCGGGCCGCAGGCCCATGACGTTGGGGTTGTTGACTTTCTTTGCCCCCTCCTCGGGGGCCTTCTTTTTAGCCAATGGTATCAGTCCTTTTGCTGTTTGGGCAAAACGGGCCCTAAAACAGATATTGCAAATTATCCATCAAATTATACCATCCGCACAGGGAAAAGGCAACTGGACCTGTGAACTGCACCGCAGGAGGGGAGCTGCTCAGTATGGCGCAGAGTGTGCCGTGACAGGTCCAGGGCGGCCCGTGCTGCCACGGGCCGCCCTGGATGGGAGACAGATATACTCAGGAAAGAATAGGGAGGGTAACGGAAGTGCCGGTATTGTCAACCCTAAAGTTGGTGACGGTCTCCGGCCAATAGGTGACCTCCGGATCCACAGAGTAGAGCACCAAAGCCAGCTGATGGCCAGCTGCCACAGTGTAATCCATGGGCTGGAGCTCCAGTGTGAAATCATAGAAGGTACCGGGCTCCACCACATCCACATTGTAGATAGAAGTGCGGTTCTGAATGTCCATCCACCCCCGGGTGATGATCTTTTGCTCGGTCTGGGTCATGGCAAACTGCTGGAGATCCTTGGCGGCCAGACCGCCGCCCTGCCAGAGAGCGCCGACCTCCACCACCTCGGTGGGCACGCCTTCACCGTAAGGTTCCAGCATGACAGCCTCCATACCGCCATCCGGAGCGATATCCACCAGCATGGCGCTGAGAATGCCGGTGGGCTGGTCGGTGCTGGCCCGCACGGTGACGGTGGGGGTGCCGCTGATGTGGAGATCATCCTCCACGTCGAAGAGGTAGACTGCACTGGCCCCGAGTTCACCGGAGATCACATCCGCCTCCCATTGGTAGGCCATGTCGGTGCAGTACTCAATCCACCCCTCGTCCACGTCAGCCAGGGAGGTGTCAAAGTGCGTCACAGACAGATCGCTGGTGAAGGTGCTCTCCCCGCTGCCGGCCTCCAGGGTCACGGTCTCTGTTGTGTCTCCCCAGCTGTCGTAAGTATCCCAGGAGAGATCCAGATTGCTCTGTATCCGGACATTGGGATCATTTTCCGCGCCGTTGTCCACACCGTAGAGGTAGTGGGCATACCAGCGACCCAGGATGTGATTGAGCTCCAGCCCGTCGATCTGGTCCGGGGTCATGTGGGCGCCTTGGTGAAGTACAAGTTTGGCCTCTTGCCCAGCCTGCTGGAAGGCGCTGTACATCAGATCGAACTGCTTGGGACGCACATTGAAGTCGTTGAGACCATGGATAATCAGGGCACTGCAGGCCAGATTGTCCGCGCCGTTGGTATAGTTGCGCTCGTCCCAGAAGAAATTGTAGTCTCCGGATAAAGCGTCCTGGCCCTCCACCATCTCCGCCAGATATGCCTCATAGTCGGCCTGGACGGCGGCGTAGTCTTCCGAATCCAGCTGGCGGGACATGCAGTAGTCGGCCAGGATGCTGCAGTCGTCGCCAGGGTAGTAGAGTCCGCCGGCGGCGGTTCCCTGGGAACGGTAGTAGTCGTACCAACTGGCAATGCCTGCCCTGGGGACGATGGTTTTCAGACCCTCCACACCAGTGGAGGCCACCGCAAAAGCGGTGGAACCGGCATAGGACTGACCGGTCATAGCGACGCTGCCGTTGGACCAGTCTGCCTCCACCTCCACGCCGGAGGTGCGGTCGGTGTAGGCTTTCACGCTCTCATCTCCGGAAAGCCACTGGACGACAGCGGCAAAAGCGGCGGTCTCATCAGCGCTGGCACAGGTTTCAAAGCCGTCAGAACCCAGCGTACCAAGGCCAGAGCAGGAGACATAGGCATAGCCCCGTACCAGCCAGTAGTCATAGGCGTCCACATTCTCCGTGCGCGACCACACATCGCCGCCGTCGCCTGCCTGCCCTGTGCCGGTACTGGCGCGCGTCCCGGGTTCAGCTTCAACGGCCTCTTGCTGGCTGGTCCAGTCCCAATCCGCCTTGGTGGTAGCGGTGGACTCCTCAGCCTGGGTCAGTTGTGCGTCCACCACATGGGCGTTCCAGGTGTCCAGGTCATAGGCATCGGTGGTGCCGGCGGAATAGGGGCGGGCCTCAAAGATCACAGCAGACTTCATGCCCTCCTCAGTGGCGGCGGGGCGCTGAATCAGCACCTGCACCAGGTCTGCCAGGCCATCCCCATCGGTATCCACCGGGGTTTCCACATAGACCACTTCGCGGATCACCGTATCATAAGGGAAGATGGGCTGGGCCTCGCCGTTGACAAACAGGGGGGAGGGTGTGTCGGCGGTAATCACGGCCCGGTACTGCCCGGCGGTCTCCGCCATGGCGGTTACGGCGGATTGGGTTGCGACCCCCTCTGTGTTCAGCAGCAAGCTGTCAGCCAGAGCGCTATAATCGTCTGGCCAGGTGCCGATCTGGTCATCGGTGAGGCCAGCCCAGCGAAGCAGCGCCGCAGCGGCCTCCTCCAAGGTGGCCTCCCGCTGGGGCAGAAACACCCCTGCTCCTGCGCCGTGGAGAATTCCCTTGTCCTGCAGAAGCTCTACTGCAGCTGCATAAGGAGTGCCCTCCTGCACATCGGAGAAGGAACTGGGCTGCCCGGTGTAGTCCTCCAGCTCATCAGTAAAGCCGCACAGCTCTACCAGCAGAGCGGCCAGTTCTCCGCGGGTCAAGCTGCCTTCGCCTGCGGCAAATGCGGGGGTGGCCAGGCAGAGGCAAAGGGCCAGGGTCAGGAACAGGCTGAGTCCTTTTTTCATCTTACAATACCTCCTCTAAGATATATTGCACGCCATCAATAGCGGACGTACCGGGAAAACGGCATCCAGGCCCTATACGCTGCTTGCGGCTACGAGATGTCCGCCAGCTCCAGATATTTATACCCGTTCTCGGCGATATGCCTCCCCAGCCGGCTTCAGCCGGCCGGGGGCCCCGGGTTTTGGCTTCCTCGGGGCAAATGAATTGCCCCTGCGGCAAGGTTTTGCTGCGCAAAACGCTTGGGCGCCGCTGTCGCGGCGGCTCGCTCCCGCTCGCAGAACCACATCGCTGGAAACCGGGGGAATACCGACGCCTCCTACGAGATATCCGCCAGCTCCAGATATTTATACCCGTTCTCGGCGATGTGATCCTTCCGGCCCTGGAGGTTGTCCCCCAGCAGGAGGTCGAAGACCTGGGCGGTGCGCTCCACGTCCTCGGGCATGACCTTGATGAGGCGGCGGGTCTCCGGGTTCATGGTGGTGAGCCACATCATGT
>CALWYD010000009.1 GCA_944385675.1 uncultured Oscillospiraceae bacterium | reverse complement strand
CGGTGTACCGGCGTACCCCCCTGGGTCGGGAGATCTGCGATCTCATGCTGGCGGTGAACCGGCGGTATGGCAGGGCGGATTACCTGCCCTGCATCGCCTGGGGGAGCCTTGCCAAGCGGTGCACCCGGTTGGGGGTGGGCAGCGGTCTGAGGTTGGAGGGAAGGCTTCAGAGCCGGAACTACCACAAGGTGCTGGAAGGGGTCAGTGTGGAGCGGGTGGCCTATGAGATCTCCGTGATGGGAATGGACGAGGTGGAGGTGGAGGAGTGAGAGACCACGGTCATGTTAGGAAAGGTCTGGTCCAGCACGGAGTCGGGATACTGCTTATCCAGGAACTGGGCTGTGGGACTGAAGGCGGGGATGTTGTTCCGCCGCTGGGCCTGCCGGACCAGAGCGGCGGCGGAGAGCAGGCCGTTGGACAGGAAAAACACTAACAGCAGCAAAGTGAGGAGGCGCTTTCCCCGCCGGGCCTGACAGGCGAGGAAGCGGCGGAAGGCGGGATAGAAGCACAGGGTAAAGAAGACGCCGAGCCCGCCCCAGCACAGGGCCAGGATCAGGTTGGTCCTCCCGTCCAGGTCCAGGCCGATGTGGGAGTACTCCCAGGAGATGGTGCCGAAGGCCCGCTCCTGGACCAGGGAGCAGAGGTATTCAAACCAGGCCCCCAGCGCTCCCGCCGCCAGCAGCAGCACGCCGGGGGAGCACCGGCGGAGTAATGGAAAGCAGAGGGCGAAAAGCAGGGCGCCCAGACCGTAAATGGGGGTAAAGGGGCCGTAAAGCAGTCCCTGGCGGTTTTCCACATAGCCAAGTTCCAGCAGGGATTGCAGGCTTTCCAGGAGAAAGCCCAAAATGGAGCAGAGAGTGAACAGCCACACCAGCCGGTGCAGCCCCTCTTCCAGTCGATCTTCCAAACCCAATCCCTCCCCGGCAGATTTGCCGGAACATGATGCCGGCAGACAGAGTTAGGATGCCCCAAAGCAAAAGAAAAATCCCCGGAACTTTGGTTCCGGGGATTTTTTCAGTCCTGAGGCAGGGGCCGCACGGACACCGTGCCGGCGGAGACAGGGAAGCGGCGGCCGTCCTGTTCCTCCAGAATGAGCTGGAAGTCTTCATCGACCTCCACGGCTCTGGCCTCCCGGAGGCCGCCCGGGCCGTCGTAGGTGACTTGGCGGCCCAGGGTGAGGCAGTCCCGGCGGTAGCGCTCCAGGTAGGTTTCCTTTCCGGATGGGAAAGCCTGATACATCCGGTCCAGGGCTTTGAGCATGCTCAAAGCCAGCAGATTTCGGTTGACCTGGTGCCCCTCCAGGGCCAGCGAGGTGGCGATGTCCTCCAGGCCAGCGGCGGCAAAGGTCTCCCGGCTCTGCCCCACGTTGGTGCCGATGCCGGGGATCACGTAATCCGGCTCTCCGCTCTCTCCCAGCACGGACAGCTCGGTGAGGATGCCGCACAGCTTTTTTTCTCCCAGGCAGATGTCGTTCATCCACTTGATCCGGGGACGGACGCCGCAGGCGTCTTCAATGCCGTCGCATACCGCCACCGCCACAAAGCCGGTGATCCACAGCAGCTGATGCAGGGTAGCCTCCCTGGGCCGAAGGAGCAGGGAGAGGTAAAGACCGTCCCCTTTGGGAGAGACAAAGGAGCGGCCCCGTGTGCCGCGGCCCTGGGTCTGCTCCTCGGCAATGACCACTGCCCCGTGGGGAGCGCCCTCCGCCGCCCGGGCCTTCAGGTAAGAGTTGGTGGAGTCCACAGTCTCCAGCACCCGGATCTCCCGTCCGAAGGGAGACTCTGCCCCCAAACGGGCGCTCAGATAGGCCGCGGACAGCTTTTCCGGCGGTCCGTCCAGACGGTAGCCCCGTCGGGGCACGGAGGAGATGGGCCACCCCTCCTCCCGCAGGGCAGTGATCTCTTTCCACACCGCTGCCCGGGTCACTCCCATGGCCTGGCTGATGGCCTCCCCGGACTGGTAGTCCTCCCGGCTGGCCAGAAGGGCAATGATGGTGTCATGCTGCATGATCCATCCCTCCTTTTTGTCCCAGTATACCACAATAGTAAACAAAATGGAAGTGGGAGGTTGACAATAGTGCCGTGCTGTGCTATTGTAAACTAAAATTGAATTGAAAGTTTACGATGATACGAAAGGAAACGGGGAAAGAGCGATGAACGGAAAAACACAAAGATTGATCCTGACGGGGATGTTTGCGGCGCTGACGGCGGCGGGAGCCTTTTTCAAGATCCCGCTGGGGGTGCTGTCCCTGACCTTGCAGACCTTTATGACGGCGCTGGCAGGGGTGCTGCTAGGCAGGAAGTGGGGCGCCACCTCCCAACTGGTGTATGTGCTGCTGGGGCTCATTGGCGTTCCAGTCTTTACCCAGGGGGGCGGACTGGGATACCTGGTCCAACCCTCCATGGGATTCCTCTTCGGGCTCATTCCCGCAGCCTGGGTCATCGGTGCGCTGACCGAGCAAAAGTTCAGCCGGGGACGACTGGTGCTGGCATGTGTGGCGGGAATGGCGGTGCTCTACCTTATCGGTGTGCCCTACATGTACGCGGTCCTCAACCTTTACATGGGGAAAGGAATGGGACTGTGGGCGGTACTCTGGTCGGGCGCAGTGGTCTATTTGCCGGGGGAAGCGCTGAAGATCGCCGCGGTGGCTCTGCTGGCTCCGCCGGTCCGGAATGCCTTGGAGCGTCATAGCTGGCAGCGCAGCAGCTGAAAACAACAAGAAAACGCCTGGATCCTTGATCCAGGCGTTTTTTTCTGCTATTACTTGCGGTAAGGCACGTGCCAGATGTTGTTGGCGTAATCTGCGATGGAGCGGTCGGCGGCAAAGATGCCGGACCGGGCAATGTTGGTGAGGGACATCTGGTTCCAGTGCTTCTGGTCCAGATAGGCCTTGGACACAACGTCCTGCTTGTAACGATAGCTCTCAAAGTCAGCGAGCACCATATACTCGTCGGCGGGGCAGCCCTGGCCGAAGAGGAGACGGGTAGTGAGCTCGTCGTAACGCTTGCCGTCGCCGAAGCCGTCGGACATCTCTTTGAGGACGGACTGGAGGATGGGGTTGTGGTTGAAGTACTCGTAGGAATTGTAGCCCTGACGCTTCTTCTCCTCCACTTCCCGGGCGGTGAGGCCGAAGATGAAGATGTTGTCGTCTCCCACCTGGTCGAACATCTCCACGTTGGCACCGTCCATGGTGCCGATGGTCAGAGCGCCGTTCATCATGAACTTCATGTTGCCGGTGCCGGAGGCCTCCTTGCCGGCGGTGGAGATCTGTTCGGACACCTCAGAGGCGGGCATCAGCTGCTCTGCCAGGGATACCCGGTAGTTCTCCAGGAACACCACCTGGAGCCGGTCCTTGCAGATGGGATCCTTGTTGATCTGGTCGGCCAGGGAGTTAATAAGGTGAATGATCCGCTTGG